>JBMTWK010000039.1:0-12549 GCA_049452395.1 Prochlorothrix sp.
AATCCCACTTTAGCGATTTAACCGACTTGGTAGGGGCAAACCCCCCGTGGTTGCCCTGGCTTTGGGCCGAAGAGGGTCGGCACGGGGGCACGACCCCTACCAAGATTCTTCCAAAGTGGGATGCACCCCTACGGCTGAGTCTCCTTTGGGGTTCTAGTCCCAAGGTTCCAGCTAGTGCTAGGATCAGCTTCCCTTTTCCCTAACCTCTTAAATCCAGGGAAATCTGTCACGTTTAGTCTTAACTTTAGCTCTTTGATGAAGGGTGGCCCAGACTACACCTCTCACCCCCAAAGCTGATATGTTCCCAAACCAAAGTCCGAAACGGCAGACGACAAGCGCGTGGATCTGAATCAAATTTTTCAAACTCCTCATCCCATCATTGGTGTGGTTCATCTCCTTCCCCTGCCGACTTCGCCCCAGTGGGGTGGAAGTCTTCAAGCTGTGTTTGAGCGGGCTGAACAGGAAGCAACGGCCCTAGCCGCCGGAGGTGCCCACGGCATTTTGGTGGAGAACTTTTTCGACGCTCCTTTTTCTAAAAACCGGGTTGATCCCGCTGTGGTCAGTGCCATGAGTTTGGTGGTGCAGCGGATCCGCCACTTGGTGCCCCTGCCGGTGGGGATTAACATCCTGCGCAACGATGCCTGTAGCGCCATGGCGGTGGCCTCCTGCGTGAATGCTCACTTTATCCGGGTCAACGTGCTCACAGGGGCCATGGCCACGGATCAGGGCTTGATTGAGGGCGTAGCCCATGAGTTGCTGCGCTATCGCCGTGAGTTGGGCAGTGATGTCAAGATTTTGGCCGATGTTTTGGTGAAACATGCCCGACCCCTGGGTACGCCCAACTTAACGGTGGCGGTGCAAGATACGATTCAGCGGGGCTTAGCCGATGGGGTGATCCTGTCGGGGTGGGCGACGGGTAGCCCGCCGGATTTGGAAGATTTGGAGTTAGCCAAGGCTGCGGCCAAGTCAACCCCGGTTTTCATTGGGAGCGGGGCGGATTGGGACAATATTGGCCATTTGATCCAGTCAGCGGATGGGGTGATTGTGTCCTCTTCCTTGAAGCGCCACGGCCAGCGAGATCAATGTATTGATCCGGTGCGGGTGAGTCAGTTTGCGGAAGCCCTCCAGCAGGGAATCGAAAACCGCAATACCGCCAAGTCAACCTCGGCGATCGCCGCCAACAATGGCCATTCCGGCAAGCGTGCCCCGTCCCAAACCCCGGCCATCTCCCGCTAGTCCTGTCGAGCGCACCTGAGCGCACCTTCTAGTGAACGCGAGTTCGGCAGGGGCAGGCCGGAGGCTGATCCCACAAGGCATATCCCAGAGGGTCTAGTTGCGATCGGGTCTGACCGAGCAGCAGGGCTGAGCGACTGTTTGGGGAGAACAGATGGACTATCGGCCCACCCCGCCAGAGGGCTGGGTTAGTAGACCAAGGCATACGTTTTACACCTCTTAGCGTGAGCGTCTTGCTCACCACGCGGGCAAGATGCCCGCACTAGAAAGAGGGAAGAATTTCCGCCCTGCTGGACTAGGGTGTCCTGTGGTGGGCCAGGGATAGGCGGCACCTGCTGAGTCCCTAGGCTGCTGCATGGCGTTTGCTGTGGAACTGGGCTGAAGCGCTTGGAGGTGGAGCCGGTGGGCTAGGCTTACGGAGGCTCTGGGGAGAACCGGGGCTAACCCGAACCTGTTATAGATGGGGTGATGGCGGTACCTTCCGGGCCGATTCTGCCTACCCGGTTGCAGGGCAGACGAAACCATGACCGATTAGGCTACACCGGGTGTAACCCTAGGCTGACGCTTCATCTCAAAACGAGCATGGAGGGATTCGAACCCCCGACCCTCAGAACCGGAATCTGATGCTCTATCCACTGAGCTACATGCCCTGACTCTCTTCTGGGTTGTGACCGCTTGGTTTGCGACCGTCTGGTTTGCGACCGGCTAGATATTGGCTCAATATCCTGGGCACAGCATCACGGGGACACAACGTGAGAAGATTTTCAGACTAATGGGAGGCTTATCTAGTAAAGCACAACCTGACCTTAAAACGATCGGGCGGGGCCACAATTATAACCTTTTCTGAAGTATTTCGCTCTCAATGCGGAACTGCCCAGCCGAGGGCTAGGCGGGACGCGGCTCAAAGTAGCTGAGGGGCCAGAGGTAGGGTTCTTCTAGGGTTTGCCAGCTTTGGGCGATGAGGGTTTGCCAGTAGTGCTGGAAGGTGGGGAAGAGAACGGGATTGACTTGGTAGGTTTCGGGGGTGGGTTGGATAAAAAAGGGCTGGGAACGCAGGATGGCGTAGGTGCTGTGGTGCCAGGATTCTGGGGTGAAATAGCCTGCGACGGCTCCATCGGGGACTAGGCCGGGGGGTAGGGTTTGGTTGGTGACTAAGGCTTTGATTTGGCCCTGGCAGAGATAGGTGCTGATGCCCCGTGCTTCTAAGCGTTGGCAGATTTGGGAGAGGGTTAGGGCTTCGCTGCCTTGGCTGCGGACAATTTCTAGCAGCAAAAAGAGGGTGCTGTACTGGGAGGCGGTGTTAAAGAGCTGAGGATAGAGCGGCAAGAGGGCTAACCCTAGGGCGACGGATCCTAGGCTGGTGTTGGTTTGGGGCTGGGGGGCTGCGGCGTGGGCTGTGGTGATGCTGTGGATAATTTGGGCTTGGGGAAATTTTTGGTGGAGCCAGGTTTGTAAATGGGGGACGAGGCTGGGACTGCCCATGATCAGAATTTGGCCGATCGTTTCGCGGCTCCAACCGCATTGGCTCAGGAGCTGGTTAACGGGGGAGTTGAGGCAGTAAAAGTAGGGCTGGAGCACTTTGGCGACTAACTCGGTGCGGGTGAGGCTGTGGGTGCTGGCTCCAATGCGCAGGGTGAATTGGTCTTGGTGTTGGAGGACAAAGCGCAGTTGGGTGGCGGCTTCGGCGAGGAGGTTACCGAGGGGGGAGTGGGTGAGGTAGTGGTGAAAGCGGCAGCGGTGAATTAAGTCTGCTTCGCCCGGTACGGGAAAGTGTTGGGGGCTGTAGTCGAGTTGACCTGGGGGGAGTAGGGGGGAGAGGAGTTGGCTGATGATGTCTTGATCGATCGCGTGTTCGCCATGGGGCAAGCTGCCATGGAAAAAGTCATCGGCCCTGGGCACGAGGGAGGCTGCCGGAAAATCAACGAGGGCTAGGGCTGTTTGGTTGCGCTCTAGGTTGAAAACCAGGCTGGGGCCTGCTTTGAGGACGGTTTCTGTGGCTGAGTCCCCAGGCAGTCCCTGGTTGTGGGTGCGGCGGCGGACTTGATCGTGGAGGGTGGGGAGCAGTGCGGCGATCGCCGTTTCCAGGAAATAAACCTGATCGGCTTGCTTCACGAGGCCCGCGCCTAGGATGGCTTCCCGCACGTTGAAGGCATAGGCTTCGCTAACGGCATGGGGCAGGGTGATGCCAATGCCATCGAGGTTGCTGAGGGCTTGGTTGAGGACGGTTGCGTCCAGTGCTGCTGCATCTCGCTGCCAGCCCCAACTTTCCCGCTGGGGATTGAGGCATTGCAGCACGGCATCCAAGGCTTTGCGGACCCAAATGAGGGGCAGGCTGGTGGGGGTGGGATGGGCATGGGGCGGGGCACTGGGGTCCAAGATTTGGAGCACGGGTTCCCAGGTTTGGCTACTGACTTCGTAGTAGGGGATGCCTAGGTCTAGGCCCTGTTGTACGGCATCGACCTGGAGGACTGGCCCGGAGGGGGTGACGGTGGCGGGGGCACCGAGGCTGATGTGGGGCGGCAGGGTGGGATGGTGGGTCTGGTCGGTGAGGCCGAAGTAGATGGTGATGGGGAGACGATCGCGGGGCTGGGCTTCCAAGGATTGGGCTGCGTCAATGGGGGAGATCCAACGCAGGGGGTAGGGGGTTTGGGTGGGGCGGTGTAGCAGGACGGCTCCTAGACCTTGGGCACTGAGGTCTAGGCCCAAAACCCAACCGGAGGGAATTGCAGAATTGGGCCGATCGTAGGTGGGTTCTGGGGTTGCGGGTTCTGGGGTTGCGGGTTCTGGGGTTTCAGCTTCTGTAGCTGCGGGTTCTGTAGTTGCGGGTTCTGAGGTCTCAGGGTCTGGGGCTACAGATTCTGGAATGGCGGTGCTTGGGGCACGATCGCCAGGGTCGGAGTCTGCAACTACTGGGGAGGGGAGGAGTTCAGAGGAAGGGGGGGAGTTCAGGGGGACGGTGTTTTTTTTTTAGAGTCGTCGTCGGGTGTTTCTTAGGGGGGGGGGTCGCTGGGGGGGGCGTCTGGGGCAAAGGCAAACAAGTCCTCGGTTGAAGCCAACAGATCAGGCCCAAGATTGGTCTCCCCAGCGGTCTCGGCCCCGGACTCCGGATCGGGATCGAGGAAGAGGTTGCTGGACCAATCCCCTAGGTCGTCTTCAGCGTTCTGGGGCTGGCTGGCTTCTGGGTCGGGGTCGAGGGAGAGGTTGGGAGCTAGCCGATCGGCCTCTGGGGCTTCCAGTTCGGGGGCAGCCAAGTCGAAGCTATCCAAGGTCTCCGAGGTTTCGTCTAGGGTGAAGCCTAGGGCTAGATCGTCGCGGTCCGCTTGGGCTTCGGCAGATCCCCAGGCTTGGTTTTGGATGCTTTCCAGCAAATTTTCCGAGCTATCTGTGCCGAGACTGCCTAAATCGTCTAAGGCTAGGGTTAGTTCCTCCGCAGCGCTGTCGGTATCGGTTTCCTGGCTGGGCCGATCGGAGTCTGGGGGCTGGGCTTCCTGGAGGCTGGGATCGCTGGTATTAGCCGTTGTGGGGAGCACTGACCCCAAGGCCATGCCCAGTTCTGTCAGGTTATTGGCAGCGAGGTCGGTGGGTTCTGCGGGTTGCGCCGCTGGAGTAGCCAGGGTTGTGGAGGAAAGGAGGCGGGAATCGCCCAAATTCTCCAGTTCCCCTAGGGTTCCTAGCTCTCCCTGGCTGAGATCCACGTTGTCGGCGGGGCTTGCTTCGGGTTCTTCAAAGGCTGAGAACAGGGCTTCAACGCTGGGGCTGTCTTCCTCAAGGTTGGGCAGATCAGGGGAGCTGGTGGGTGCGTCTTCCCAGCTTTGGTTGAAGTCGGCTAAGGTTTCGAGGCTGAGGGGGGTGTCGGTGCTGTCCGATCGGGTCTCTGCTTCAGCAAACAGATCGATCGCGGCGGCTGGATTGGTATCAGCATCGGCATTGGCATCGGCATTGGCATCGGCATCAGTCCCGGCATCGGTTTCTACATCCAAGGCCCGATCGACCTCTGAGGGTGGGAAGATTCCGACTAGATCTTCAGCCAGTAGGTCTTCAGCCAGTAGGTCTTCAGCCAGTAGGTCTTCAGCCAGTAGGTCTTCAGTGAGGAGGTTTTCAACCGGCGGCTCTTCGGCCAGGAGATCTTCAGCCAGGAGATTTTCAGCTAGCAGATTGTCGCTGAGGAGATTCTCAACCAGGGGATCGTCAGCTAACAGATTTTCGGTGAGGAGATTTTCAGCTAGCGGCTCTTCAGCCAGGGGATCTTCAGCCAGGGGATCTTCGGTGAGGAGATTTTCAACCAGGGGATCTTCGGTTAAAAGATTCTCAGCCAGGGGATCTTCGGTTAGCAGATCTTCAGCGATCGGATCTTCGGTGAGCAAACTTTCAACCAGGAAATCGGGTTCTGAGTCTAGGGTGTTGGCGCTGGGGAGTGCGTCGGTTGTTTCAGGCGTTGCGGGTGCCAAGGCGGCTAACCCTAGGTCAGCTTCGGGAGAGTATTCCTCGCTTTGTTGGACTGCGACCTCGATCGTTTGATAGCGATCGGAATCTGTGGTGCTGTCTGTGGCACCGTCTGCGGTACTGCTGCGATCGGCGGGGTCCAAGGCCGGAGCAAAGCCCGCTGTGAGGGATGGGGCGGCTGTTTCGGCTTCTAGATCCAGGGGAGAGGGAACAGTGGGGGGATCGAGGTCTAGCAGATCTGGATCGTCCGCCTCCACGAGCAACGACTCTGCTGTGAGATTGGGGGCGGCTGCCAGCCCCGCCGAGGGTCTCTCCCATGGAACCCCCGCTTCGTCCTCTTCTAGGTTGAACAAATCCTCACTGAGCTGCTGCAAGGTTTCTTCTTCCAGTTCCAGATCCTGGGACAGCCCCAAATCGGTATCGTCCGTCACCAGCAGCCTTTCATCGGGGGAGGCCAGCAGGTAGCTTTCCTCCACCTGCCCAAACTCCATGGCCGTTGGCGAAATCGGCGAAGTGGCACGGGCACGGGAGGGTTTGGGGGTACTGCTGCCGGGATCGAGCAAATCGGTCAGGGCCGAAATGGTGTCGCCTGGGGGCACGGACCCAGCGCTCAGGGTGCGGCTAGTCAGCAGATCGGGGTCCGGCAGATCGGTTTCGTCTTCGGTCCCTTCCATTAAATGCTGCACATCCTCTAGGACGGGGGTTGTGTCCTCGTCTTCCCCATCCACGGCCTCCAGGAGCATCGCTGACGGTAAGGCGGTGTCATCTTCTTCCGGGGGTAGCTCCGGGTCTGGCCGTAGACAACGGCGGCCCTAGGGTGAGGGGGTGGGGGCGGCGGGGGAATATCCAGGGAATCTGGGTCAGGGCTGGGGGAGTCAACGCCTTCTTCGGGATCGTCGGGGAGTAGCTCGATGTCTAAAACATCGGAGTCCTGCTCAGCGTCTCCGGCTCCTGTGAGGTCTAGCTCGCTGAGGTCTGCGTCACCGAGACCCGTATCGCTGAGGTCTGTGTCGCTGAGGTCCGTGTCGCTGAGATCATTAAGGTCGTCGGTGAGGCCGAGGGAAAGGGCAGGTTCGATCTCCCGATCGGGGCTAGCGTCCTGAAGACGGGTTAGGGTCTCGCTGGCGGTGTCCCCGTCCCGGAGATCCAAAATATCGGCTCCGGCGATCGCCTCTAGGGTTGTCGCTCTGTCCTCCGGGACTTGGAAGAAGGTCTCGACTTCGCTGGAGGCCCGATCGAAGGTTCCCTGGGGGCTAAGGTCTTCCCCATCGGTGTCGTCGATATCGCCCAAACCGCCCAGGCTCTTGACCTCGGTGCTGGCGAAGTTTGCAGGTCTGCTAGCCCCAGCGATTGCCCCCAGTGTTGGGGGGGGGACGGGGGTCTCGGTTATGAGGTCTGGATCGCTGAGGGAGAGGGGTTCGGGGATGATTGCGAGGTTGAGATCATCGGCGGTGGGCTGGCGATCAAGCTCGGCAAAGGCGGCTTCAAATTCTGCGGCTTCGTTTTCTGCGGCTTCGTTGGCTGCGGCGGCTGCATCGGCTGCGGCTTCGTTTTCTGCGGCTTCGTTGGCTGCGGCGGCTGCATCGGCTGCGGCTTCAAACTCTGCGGCTGCGTTGGCTGCGGCTGCGTTGGCTGCGGCTGCGTTGGCTGCGGCTTCATCGGTTATGGCGGGAGTGACCGCTGCTGCCTCCAGCGGGGTGTTCTCTGGCAGGGTGCCCCCTAGCAAGTCCTCAGCCAATAGGTCATCAGCTAAGAAGTTCTCACCCAAAAAGTCGTTGTCTAGCGAGTCTTGGCTTGGGCCGATCGAAAACTCCGCCGTAGCACCAGCCCCAATCGCTGCACTGCGGTCTGCGCCGTCTTCTAGGGCTAAATTCTCTAGGTCTAGATCCTCTAAAGCTAGATCGGTGGCTAGATCCTCTGGGGCGGGGGGGAGGGGGGGGAAGGTGGAGCCGGAGAAGGTGGCGGAGGTGGGGGCGTTACTGAGGTCGGCGTTACTTGGGTTGGCGTTACTGAGGTCGGCAGCAGAGCCAGCCTCAGCCAAGGGAGCGGGGCGGGGGGGTGCAGCGGCCCCCGATTGGGCGTTGATTAGATCGGCCCCTTCTCGCTCAAAGGTCTCAAAAAACTCACTCACTCCGGCTGCGGGATCGGGCGTGCCTTCGCCAAAGAGGCTGGTATAGAGCGCATCCAACTCTTCATTGACGGCTGCGCCGGTTTCCAGGGAGGGAGCCGCTGTTGCGGGGTCGATCGCCCTTGGGTTGGCCCCAGGAGCATCCTCAGCGGAGGCAGGCGCACTCGATCGCCGGGGGGCTGCGGCCTTGTCCCCTTGGCTGAGGTCCGTATCCAAGCCCGCCAGGGGATCGAAGTCTAGCCCCATGGACGCTTCCTCCCAGTTGAGGGCATCTAAATCGTCATCTTCGAGATCAGCCAGATTGAGGTTAGAAATATCTAAATCCGGCAAGCTGTCGTTAAAGGTATCTAAATCCGACTCATCGAAGACCGGATCATCGGGGAGTTCAACCCCCGCATAGGGCAGGGTGAGGTCTAGGGCTGAGTGGTGGGGTGGGGGAGTGGGGCGGGTGGGCGGCTGGGCGGAAGAGAGAGGGGTTGGGGTCGGGGGAGTCTGTGGGGTCGATCGGGCTGGGGAAGTGGGCGCGGTCGATCGGGCTGGACTGGGGGTAGCGGGGGGTTTGGTGGGGGTGGGCTGGGGCGCAGGGGCAGATTGGGCCAAGGTGGCGGGGGCGGTGGCAGCGGCGATCGGGGCTGGGGGTGCCGCTGGGGTGGTTGCCTTGGGGGTAGGGGCCGTCAGACTCGCCCCTGGTGTTGCACCGGATCCGGCTGGGGGTGCCGTTGAACCGGCCAAGGTGGCGGGCTGGGGTGCGGTGGATTGGGGCAGGGCGGGGGCCGGTAAATGGCCACTGTCCTTGAGATAGCTCAGGGCTTCATCCCCCAACTGGTCCGCAAGCCGCGAGACCAAGGTACTAAAGACCGCTTCTCCCTGTTGGCCGAGGCTGTGCATCCGCTCCAAACTTTCGGCGAGGGAGGTTTGATAGCTTTGAATATTCTGTTGTAGGGCTTCGGCAAACACCCGCAGGGTTGCATCCAGCCCCATCATCATTTGATCGGTTTGGCTTTGTAACTGTTGAAGCTGCTCATAGCGCTGGGCCGGGTGTAGCGGGGGCAGGTTGGGGTGGTCGTTCCCTAGGGCCGTGAGGTTGCCATAGGCTTCGGCTCCCAAGGCTCCTGGGATGGCACCGGGCACAAGACCCCCTTGACCGCCAAGTTGTCCCTGGGGGCCGGGACCGTTGAGGGTGGCTAAGGTTTGGCTCACCTGCTGGCTCAGGCGCTCCTGGATACGATCCATCAGCCGCTGCATAAACTCATGGATCAACTCTTCTTGGTTGGCCCGCTGCTGGGTGAGGCCATACTGCTGGCGCTGGCGCTCTAGTTGTCGCACCTCTTGGAGCAGGGCATCCCGCTGGGCGTGGAGTTGGGTCATCTCGACCTGAAGGGGTTGGAGGAGACTGCGCCGCAACTGCTGTAGGTCTTGGGCAAAGCGCTGGAGGGTTTCTTGGGTGAGGGCGAGGGCTGCGTCGGGACTGTCGGCTTGGGCCAAAATGTCGGGGGGCAAGTCCAAGCTGCGAAAAGAGAGGGAGGAACCGGATTCGATCGTGCCTTGAATGGTGCCCTGGCGTTGGATCTCATCGGCCAGGGTTGCCAAGTAATGGCGCAGGGTTTCCAGGGTCTGCCGCTGCTGGCTTAGCTCCGGCGAGGCAAAAAAGGGCAAGCGGGGGCTAGCCTTGCTGAGCACGCGGTCAATTTCAGCGAGGAGCGTTTGGATTTGATCACGGTGGGGAGTCACGATATCAAGTTTCTCCATGCTCAGGAAATAGCTCAGGGGTAGCCGACACAGGAATTGCCTGCGTAGTTGAGGTGCCCACAGGATCCACGATCGTGCCTCCATCGTCAAGGGATTAATCTAGCAAGTCCCTCCCAAGGCTGCAAGGACACCGCCCTGGGACTTGGGCTGGAGTTTTCCCCAACCGTGAACCAACTCCCCCCGAATGTCTTGGAACCCCTATCCCACCGCTATCCTAGCCCTGACTCGGCGCTGGGTCTGGTGCTGGGTGCGTGGTGTGCGGAACCGGGGGAATTCTCCTGAATCTCTCCGCAGTGTCCTGTTGGAGGGTTGGGGGGCGTGGGTAATGGAGCAATGCTAACGGGGATGGGTCTTGCCGATCGGGGCCGGGGGGAACGTGGGGGAGAGGGGCGATCGTCCCTATGCTTGCCCATCGTGTGTCCCCGTGTGTCCCCGTTTCCTCCTGATCTTCTGCCTGCCAGATTTTCATCAATGTCTTCAAGGGTTGTGTCTTCAAGGGTTATCCTAGAGTTTCCTCCCCCTCTGAACGGGATGGGGGTAGGAGCCGTTGCCTGGGGGAAACACGACAGCGCCTGATCCCGTTCCGGTGAAACCCTGCCCATTGTCGCTCACTCCTAGGCTCGATCCCTTACCCCAAAACATTCCCGTGATTTTTCGGAGTGGTCTGTTCCGTGATTTTTCGGAGTGGTCTGTTAGGCTAGTGTTATAGCTTTGTCGAACGTGGTTCACCTTCCAGCATTCTGCAACCCACAGCAGCCCTTATGGTCAGTCGATATAACTCCCGCGATTTACAAGCGAAACAGGATTTGATCCGTTCCTGTTCTTTTTTTGAGGGCATCCCCAGCGAAACGGTTGCACGGGTGACGGCCCATGTGGTGTTGCGTAGCCATGAGGCAAACCAGGTGATTTTGCTGGAAAATGACTGGGGGAATTCGGTTTACTTTATTTTGGAAGGCTGGGTTAAGATTCGCACCCACAATCTAGACGGTAAGGAAATTACGCTCAATATTCTGGGAGAGGGGGAACTGTTTGGGGAGATGGCTCCCTTGGATGAAGTGCCGCGATCGACGGATGTGTTGACCCTAGTGCCCACGTTGATCGGCAATATGCCCTCCCAGGACTTTGTAGACCTGATTCATACGGAACCCTTGGCCGGAATTCGCCTCGCCCAACTGATGGCCCGCAGATTGCGCCAGGTTAACCGTCGCCTTAGACTGCGGGAGGCAGACAGTACCGCGCGAGTGGTGGATATTTTGTTGTTTTTGGCCGATGGCCAGGGCATGACCGGGGCCGAGGGGGTTAAAATTCCGAACCTGCCCCACCGGGAGCTAAGCAGCCTCAGCGGCCTTGCCCGCGAGACCGTCACCCGTGTTTTGAGTAAATTAGAGAAAAAAGAGCTAATTCGCCGCGATCGGGATGTCATGTGGATTCCCAATCTTGAGGTTCTCGATAATATGCTGATGTAATGACCGACGATCTCCTTCCCCCCTCCCGTTCTGCTGTTCCCGGTGCCCCTGACTCTGCATTCTCCGCTGTTCCCCCTGGGTCTGAGCCAGTCCCCCAGGCGGTTCCCCTCGACCCGGACTGGGATTCTTGGGTGGATGGTGCGGTGGAAGTGCCCCCTCGCCCCAGGCCGTCCCGCGCTGAGGGTTCGCCGCCCCAGACCCGATCGGCTCCGCCCTTGGCTTTGGTGGAAACCGCTTTTCTGTCGAGTACGGCCAGTTTGCTCTGGCTGGTGAACTATTATTTTCCCCTGGGGCCGCTGTTGCGGTTGGGCTTTCCGCTGCCGATCGCCTTGGTCTACCTGCGCTGGGGCAAGCGGGCCTCTTGGATGACGGCCTTGGTCTCGACTTTGCTGTTGTCGGTGTTGATGGGGCCAACCCGGAGCCTGCTGTTTTTAATGCCCTTTGGCTTGCTGGGGGTTCTGCTGGGGTCTTGCTGGCGGCGGGGCTTGTCTTGGTCTTGGTCCATTGGCTTGGGCACTGTGCTCAGCAGCGTCGGCTTTTTCTTTCGGATTTGGTTTACCTCGCTGCTATTGGGGGAAGACCTGTGGGTCTATGTGACGGTGCAGGTGACGGAGATGCTGGAGTGGGTGTTTTTGCGCTTGGGGTTGTTGCTTCAGCCGGAGTTACTGTGGGTGCAACTGGCGGCTTTGGGCTTAATTGTGGTGAATAGCGTGATTTACCTGTTTACAGTCCATTTGCTGGCGTTTTTGCTGCTGGAGCGGGTGGGTAGTCCCATTCCGGAGCCGCCGCAGTGGGTACAGGCTTTGGTGGATATGGATTGAACGATCGAAGCGGTTCCAGGGGTTATGGTCCCAGGGGTTATGGTCCCAGGGGTTGATCAGGGTTCCGGGGGCGATCGCGGTTATAGCAGTTACAGCAGTTACAGTTGCTGACGGATGGCGATCGAGAGCTTGAAATGCACCTGAGTTGCAAAAATCTCAAAGACATCTTCCATATCCGTGAGATTAAGTAGGGTCCGAAACTGATCATTCACTGAACAGAGGGCGAGACGCTTTCCGGCTCCCTCTACGGTCTTGAGAATGCGCACTAACACGCCTAAGCCTGAGCTATCGACAAATTCCAGCTTGTTACAGTCAATTAAGACGGCATAGACATCCTGTTGCAGGACAGACTGCACCTGCTGGTACAGAGACTTGCCATTTGTGGCATCTAACGCGCCTTGGGGCTTGAGGATTCCAATGGAAGAGGACATGGTAGAGGGTACGGCACAGATTGATGCTGACTTTTTCTAGGGTTATTGGGCCTAACCCGGAGGGAGGGGGCATGAAATAGGGTCTAGAGCGATTTAACTGACTGGGTTAGGGGTAAACTCCCTGTGGTTGCCCTGGTTTTGGACCGAAGGGGGGAGCCACGGGGGGTTTGCCCTGATTGTGGGCCAAAGAGGGTCGGCACGGGGGCACGACCCCTACCAGGATTCTTCTAAAGTGGGATGCACCCGACGAAGTTGAGGATTCTTGTTAGAGTAGTACC
>JBMTWK010000040.1:0-12538 GCA_049452395.1 Prochlorothrix sp.
TAAGCTTTCGACTTCAATTTGTCCTGAGGCCAGCAGTGCTAAGGCTTTGTCAAAGGGACCACAGCGGGATCCCACCACGGTAATTTCATCGACGACGAGGGCGGAGGCATCGATCGAGAGCCGACCCGCATAGGTACTCTTCATGACGAGGGTGCCCCGTGGCCGGAGGGCTAGGCGGGCTGTTTCAAAGCCGCTGGGTTGCCCGGTGCAGTCGATGGCCAGATCAAAGCTGCGATCGGCCACGGCCCCATCCACCGTAGTCGCAATGTCCAGGGCGGCTAAACGGGCGAGTTTTTCGGGGTGGCGACCCAAAACCTGGAGATCGCAGCCGGTCAACGCCAACGTTTGAGCAATGAGTTGGCCTAGCTTGCCGTCGCCGACAACGAGGACGCGATCGCCGGAGCCTACTGGCACTTGTTCCTGAATTTCCAAGGCAGCGGCGAGGGGTTCGGTAAAGGTGGCTGCATCGGTGCTGACGGCATCGGGAACCGGGTGCAAATTCACGACGGGCAAGGCGAGATAGTCGGCAAAGGCTCCGTGGCGCTGCACAATGCCCAAAACGGTGCGATTTTCGCAGTGGGTCGGGATCCCGCGCTGGCAGAAAGAACAGTGCCCACAGGCGGCGTTAATTTCGCCCACAACCCGCTGCCCCTGGAGGCGATCGTCTCCGGCCTCGACAACGCCAACAAATTCATGGCCGGGAATCCCCTGGTAGGGGTAATACCCCCGCAACAGTTCCAGGTCGGTGTTACAAATGCCCGCCCGCAGCACTTTCACCAGGGCTTCTCCGGGACTGGGATCGGGGTGGGGCAAGTCGGTGCGCCACTGGAGTTGTTGTTGCTCAAGCCACAAACCATTCATAACCTTAACCTTTTGTTGCGTTGGCCCAAGACCCTAGGGAACTCCTTGATAAGCTGGCCAAGGAGGAGAGGCTGGGTTGGGGTCTAGTGTAGCCCAGCGGGTATTCCCTGCACCCTTGCCCTCTCTCTTTTGCTCTGCCTCTCCCGTGCCCTGCCTCTGCCAGGGTCTAGGGATGATTCCCGATCGCCGCCCCAAGCCCGATCGTGGAACCGTTTGGATTGCCCGCCCAACCCCGCTCTGCAACCCCTATGAACAGTCTTAATCTCTGCTGTCGGCTCCCCTTCACCCGCAACTTTGGCCCTTGCCCCACTGGCCCTGCTCCCCACCTGTCCCGGTCACCCCGTGGGGCTGGCCTTGGCTCCTGGCTGCGATCGAGCTTAGTCCTAGGCTTTGCGGCCCTGGTGCTGAGTGGCAGCCTCTGGCTTTTCCCGGCTTCAGCCCAGGCTGGGTGTAACACGACCTGCTTTGATCAGGCCCTTGAAGCTGCCGATGCAGCCTGTGTGGATACCTTTGCCTATTCCGGCCTCCAGGATTTATGCCAAGCGTCCTTCCGTCGCGCCGCCGATCGTCTCACTCGCGAAGATTTGCGCTGCAAGCGGGAAGTGCTGAGCCTGAAGGGGCTAGTCTTTGCCAACTGCCGGATGTCCCCCGAAGGGCTGCTCCCCAATATTGAAGCCCGTCGCTGTGTGGGTCAGCAGGCATTGGTTGAGGTGCTGGAGTCCTGTGATCCAGATTTTCAATAACCCTCAACCGCCTTCAAGGTAAAACCCACAGTTGGGTAGGGGTCGTGCC
This sequence comes from Prochlorothrix sp., assembly GCA_049452395.1. GTDB lineage: Bacteria > Cyanobacteriota > Cyanobacteriia > Prochlorotrichales > Prochlorotrichaceae > Prochlorothrix. Next base: position 1,654 of record JBMTWK010000040.1, read on the forward strand.
CCTGTGCCGACCCTGGCGGAATTTGAGCAACCACGGGGGGATTGCCCCTACGGGATCTTGCACCCTCAAAATCGTGGCAACCACGGGGGGATTGCCCCTACGGGATCTTGCACCCTCAAAATCTGGGCAACCACGGGGGGATTGCCCCTACGGATCGATTGCGATGGAGTTTGAGTTTAGGGCTGTAGCAGCGGGAAAAAATGGCCCACTGGGCCTTGGCCCTGGCCGATCGCCAAGGAATAGCGCAAAGCTTCGGTTACGTAATCTTTGGCTCGTAGGGTAGCCTCCAATGGCTCCAGCCCCTGGGCGAGGTAGGCAGCGATCGCCGCTGACAAAGTGCAGCCAGTGCCGTGGGTGTGGGGGGTGTCGATCGGTTCCGTGACCAAAGCCTGGGAGCGGCTCCCATCCCACCACCAATCCACCCCCCGATTTTCGCCGGATAATCCTCCGCCTTTGACCAAGACGGCTGGGGTTTGGTGGCGGTCCTGAATGCGCTGGGCAGCTTCCCGTTGGCTGGCCCGATCGGTAATTGTAATCCCGCTTAGGATTTCAGCTTCATAGCGGTTGGGGGTGACGATCGTGGCTTGGGGTAACAACGCACAGAGGGCCGCGATCGCCCGATCGTCCATGAGTTTGGCCCCCGATCGCGACACCATGACCGGATCGAGCACCCAAGGAATTGTTGTAGCAGCCGTCCCCGTCGTCCTGCCCTGACTCAGCACCTCACCCACTGCGGCCATAATCTCCGCATTCAGCAGCATTCCCGTCTTGAGTGCCTGCACCCCAATATCCGCTAGGACCGCTTGGACTTGAGCCACCACCATCCCAGGGTCGATCGCAAGCACCTCTGTGACCCCTAGGGTATTTTGGGCGGTGACACAGGTGAGCGCACTAGTGCCATGGACCTTGAGAAAGGCAAAGGTCCGTAAATCAGCCTGAATACCAGCTCCACCCCCGCTATCTGAGCCTGCAATGGTCAGGGCAACGGGAGGGGATAGGGGCGCGGCTACAGCGGCAGTCATCGCCTTGGAGGGTGCAGGGGACGCAGGGGACATCACAGGTTGGTCAGGTTTCGCGGCTCGGCTGGTTTCCCCTAGCGTTGGGGCCGTCGCCGTTGCAGGAATTCAGGGATATCCAGGTTGCGATCGGGGCCGTTGTTGGGAGCCGGAGGCATGGGATTGGGCCGGGGTGGCGGTGGCGGGGGAGCTGAGGTGCGCGAGATATTGGGGATGCGGGCCGAGGGAACCGTGACCGTAGCAGGGGCTTGTTGGGCCAAAGTGGGGGAATTTAGGCCAAATCCCGTGGCAATCACCGTAATGCGAACCTCACCCTGGAGACGATCGTCAATGACCGCACCAAAAATAATATTAGCTTCGGGATCCACCACTTCGTAGATGGTTTCAGCCGCTGCATTCACCTCATGGAGGGTCAAATCAGAGCCACCCGTAATATTGAAGACGACACCCTTGGCTCCTTCCACGGAGGCATCCAAGAGAGGGGAGGAAATTGCCGCTGCCGCTGCTTCCTTGGCCCGCGACTTGCCTGAACCAATGCCAATGCCCATCATCGCAGACCCTGCATCGGCCATCACCGCCCGAATATCGGCAAAGTCCACATTGACCAAGCCAGGAATGGTAATGATATCGGAAATGCCCTGAACGCCCTGACGCAGGATGTCATCGGCCATGCGGAAGGCTTCCTGGACGGGGGTTTGGTCGGAAATGACCGCCAACAATTTATCGTTGGGGATCATGATCAAGGTGTCCACCCGCGTTTGCAGGGCAGCAATGCCCTCATCGGCCTGGGACTGCCGCCGCCTTCCTTCAAAGGTGAACGGTCGGGTGATGATGCCGACGGTCAGAGCACCCAATTCCTTGGCAATCTCCGCCACAATGGGCGCAGCGCCTGTTCCGGTGCCCCCGCCCATACCGGCGGTAATAAAGACTAAATCTGAGTTCTCTAGCGCCTTGGCAATTTCGTCGCGCGATTCTTCAGCGGCCTTTTGGCCAATGGCAGGATTTCCCCCTGCGCCAAGACCACGGGTCAATTTTTGACCAATTTGCAAACGCTGGGGCGCTGCTGCACTAATGAGGGCTTGGGCATCGGTGTTCATAGCCCAAAATTCAACGCCCCCCAGGTCACTGGCGATCATCCGGTTAACGGCATTACTGCCGCCACCGCCGACACCAATCACCTTGATCCGAGCAATGCTACTGGGGATAATCGTACTGTCCTGCAACATAGGGCTAGGCCCATGTCCTCCATCATGATTTTGGGCGGTCCCCCCCAACCCAGCCTGGGCGAATGGGTTCGAGTTCGCATTACCAGTATAGGAGGTTTTTTCCCCTCCGTTATTGGCATGGGTTAGGCTTGGATCCACGTTGGGAAAATGTTCCATCGTAGGGGGGGAATGCTGATAAACGGCGAATCTCAGGCTAGAGTATTTAACTCTAGTAAACTATTTCTCACCTCAGGGGGAATGTCAAGTTAACCTTTCTGTTTCTTTAGATTGAGGAGAGGGTTGGCGCATTTTTAGCGCATTTGTAGATAAGGCGCGTTGGGACGACTCAGGTCAATGTAAGCAAGCTTCTGTTTTTCTGGATAATCAGCCAGGTTGTGCATCCGATCGAGGACTGCGAGTTGGTCTTGAAAGTGGGCGCTAAAGGGACCGCAGTGGACTGGCCCTAAGTCGGTTTGGAGAATCAGATTATTGGGATCGCGCCAATCAATTTGTTGCACGGTCACGGGACTGGTTTGCAGTGTTTTATACAACTGGGGCCAGAGGGAGCGATAGTCTTCCCGTTTGCCTAAAACAACGAGGGACGGGAGCGCGGCTGTGGAGTCTAGATGAACCAGGTCGGCCCGATCGATCCAAAAGCCCCGATCGTCCAGCAGTCCTAAGATCTCCCCTGGGGCGTTTCCGGATCCGGGTGAATTGTTCGGGTTGGGGGGTTTGGGCTGGATCACCTGAGCCACGGGGCGACGCTCCTGCACGTCTATCACCAACTGCGGCGGGATTAGGGTGCGGCTAATGGTGACTTGGCGGATTGGCCCGGAGGCGGCGATCGCCTGTTGTAGGGCTTCGGGATGGACTTTAAAAAGCGAAACGGGATACTCCAGGGGCATCAGCGATCGGATCGCCTCGGTGGACAGTAGCTCGTTGCCTTGGACCTTGACTTGGGTCGGTGTGCGCAGGAGCCAGACGGGACGAGTTAGCCCCCACACAACACCCGTTGCTAGGGCACTCACGAGGGTGGTTCGCCACAGGGTCCGCAGAACTTTTAAGCTACGCTGGCGTTTGAGCTTGCGGCGGCGATCGGCGAGGGTTTGGGCGGTAACAGGGGAAACCGAGGTCACGGGCTTGATCGCGGGGGTGAAAGGGTAGAAGAGGACACAGGGAGAGCGATTATTGCATCAAAAGTACTCTGCCTGCTTGAGACTGTCCAGGGTTTAGTTCTCTAGGCTTGGGTTTTTGGGGCTTGGGTTATCCAGGCTTGGGCTATCCAGGTTTTGGCTATCCAGGCTTGGGTTACTTAGGCTTTGATTATCTAGGCTTGGGTTATCTAGGCTTGGGTTACCGAGGCTTTGATTATCCAGGCTTTGATTATCCAGGCTTGGGTTACCGAGGCTTTGATTATCCAGGCTTGGGTTACCTAGGCTTTGATTATCCAGGCTTTGATTATCCAGTTCTGTTTGGAGCCACTGTGCCCATTGCAGGGCTAGGGCTGTTTCGGTAAAGGGGATGCTCAGGGGGGCAGGGGGCCGATCGGGGGAGGCTGGGGAAGGGGCGAGGGTGAGTTGGAGGGCGATCGGGCGGCCTGGGGGCAGTTGGGCGGGGTCCAGGGCTAGGAGTGCTGCGCCGGACCAGTGCTGTGAGCCGATCTGGAGGGCTAGGGTTGTGATCTGGTCGATCGAGCACTGTTGGAGGGCTAGGGGGCCGTTGCGGCTGGGTTTGCCCCAGGTAAGTTCTGATCCCCGCTGGCACAGCATGGCGTAGATGTCGTATTTGGCCCGATCAGATCCTTCGGCCCACTGGCGATAGGCTTCTACTTTTTGGAACTCGTTCCGACCAGCCCACGCCAGCCAGCTAAACAGTGCCAACAGCGGTAACCACATCAAGCCCCGTTCCATAGGTCCAAAATCCTCAAAAAAAATCCCTAGCTCTAGGGAACAGTACCAGATCGCTGCCTGCCAAGTGTTGCCCTTACGTGAATAAGTATGGCACTGGTGGGAAAAACTGGAGCGTTGTCAGCACACAGTTCCGAATCCCGGCAGGCAGATGATTGGCTGTGCCTAGGCTAGGGCCTTGGAATCAGGGTGCATCTACCACTCTTTTCTTGCAGGGCACTGGTCTGGTATCCGGACAAGTCTTGCCTTTGGGCAAAAAACCAGGGCAACTACGGGGGGTTTGCCTTTGCTGATGGTCTAACCGGGCAACCACGGGGGGCTTGCCCCTACCGTTTGGGGTTAAAAACCAGGGCAACCACGGGGGGGTTGCCCCTACCGTTTGGGGTTAAAAACCAGGGCAACCACGGGGGGTTTGCCCCTACCGTTTGGGGGTCAGAAACCAGGGCAACCACGGGGGGTTTGCCCCTCCTGTTTGGGGTCAAAAACCAGGGCAACCACGGGGGGGTTTGCCCCTACCCGATCGAGATACTCCCAACTTTTAGTTGCGGGTACTAGTTGCGGGCACGTCGGGCCGAACTCATCTGAAGGTTGCTGGAAGCGGGACCGGAAGCGGCTGAAGTAGGGGAAGCGGGATTGCTGGCAGGGCTATCGATGAAGGCAGCGCCCGTAACAGCGGGATCGGTAATGGCGGAATTGTTGGGGGCGGGGTCGGTCAGGGAGCTAGTCGCAGTGGGATCGCTGGTGGGGGCGGTTGCGGCGGGATCGATCGGCCCATTCAAGCCTTCAGCCTCCGCAGCTTGGGCCAATTCTTGCACCCGGACCAACTGGGTCAGCAGCCAGGTCACCATTTCTTCCAAGGGCGTGGGTCCATCGATAAACCCAGCGCCTAGGGTTTGCAGTTCCCAATCAATGTCGCTCTCTGTCCCGGCATTTGGCCCGAAGGGCGGCAACCCTAAGGCACCGGGTGCCCCTTGGGCTGTGGCGAGTTGGCTTTGTTGGAAATAGGGTGCTGCATCTAGGGCAACCCAACCCTCTGAACCCCATTGCCGCAGTTCTAGGTGGAGGTGTGGCCCGGTGGAGTTGCCGGTACTGCCAACCCGTCCGATCGGGCTACCCTGGGTGACCTGCTGCCCCGGCTGCACAAAGACTTCCGACAGGTGGCCATAGAGCACCTCTTGGGTTCCGTTTTCCCCTTGGATCACCACCGTGAGGCCATAGCCCCCCAAAAAGTCGGAGATCGTCACTTGGCCGGATTGGACGGCATAGACCGGAGTGCCCCAGGCTGCGCCGAAGTCTGTGCCGGTGTGTAAGCGCCAGTCTCCGAAGAGGGGGTGGAGTCGCCAGCCAAAGGAAGAGGTAATGGGTACAAGGCTGGCGAAGGGAAAAAGAAAGGCTCGATCGCCTAAACCCCGGAGGGCGGGCGGGGGGGCCGATCGGCCATAGTAGTTTGCGCCCTGTTGGGAGCGTCCGCCAAAGGCTCCCAGGCCATCCACGGCAATCCCGTAGGGCATGTCTCCCTGAAATTCTGGGGGTCGATCCTGACCATAGCCACACAGCCCCGCCGGAATATCTCCCCCCAGTTGAATGGTCGCTTCGCAGCCACTGGAGCGCTCGGCGAAAACCAGGACGGAGCCATTGGAACCCGCTGTACGGGCCGAGGTGGGCAGTTGGGGCGGGGGCGGAACGGCGGCGGCGGGGCTAGAGCCGGACGGAGGCTGGCCGGACTGAAGTTGAATAGTGGGGCGGGTTGCGGCGCTGGTGGGGGGAGAGGGAATGGGGGCCGCGATCGGAGGCGGGGCAATGGGAGGAGGGGCGATCGTCGCGGGATCCGGGCGGGTCGGCAACGCGGGATCTGGTAAATCCGAGAGATCTAAGGGGGTGACTGGGGAGTCAGCGGTCTCGGCGGGAGCAGTGCTGCTGGTGTCGGCCTCTGACGGGGCGGGGTCTGTTGCCTCAGCCCAAGCGGGAGCCAGATCCCCAGGGGCAGATCCCCAGGGAACGATGGCCCAGCCTAAGCCGCAGGCGAACAAAAGGGAAATCATGCGGTTGGGCGATCGCCGTCGCGATCGGCGCTGCAAGGGGGGGCTGAACCTTGGCGCTGCGGGTTGCTCTGTTCTCTGTTCCAGTTGCCTCATGATCCTAATCTCCTACCCTGGGCCATAGCCTGCTTAATAATTGCGGCATTCCACCATAGAAAAGCGATCATAGCGCTCTCCTTTATTTTCCCAACCTCTCCAAATTTTCCCGGACTCCTCCACCCGCTCGGTCCAGCCCACCACGGGTATCTGCTCCCAAGGAAACTCCGCCGACTCGACATAGTACTCCGCTGCCCCCATATAGCCCTGGGTCACACAAAACTCATTGGCTGCATTGGCCACGGCCCGACGGCTACAGGCTTGGTCGTATTGATGGGAGTGGGTACAGGGCCACACCGCTTGTCCGTCTATTTCTGGATCCAGAAAAAACCGGCTTTCCTTGGCTTGGACGGCCAGGGATCCCACCCCAAGCACACTTAAACTCAGGGGTAAAATCAGGATCTGGCGGCAAATTTTCCTGAGATTTTGCTGGAGAGGGGCTTTAGCAGGCATGGAGGGCACGGAATCGGGTTTTAGGGCGGCTAAGGTCGATCGGGCATAGGATATCATGCAATCTCTCCAGGGACTGAAGGGTGATGGGTGCAACCGTAGAACTACTTAATTGAGTGTATCGCCCTGAACAGAGGCAGGGTACCTATCCTCTGTCATCGGTGTATTAAGAATTGTAAAATGGAAGCTGTTGTCTTTTGCAAGTCCTATGACGGCGGTCCAACCCAAACCCAACCCAGCCTTTGTTTCCCCGGCCCCAGCCCAACCCGAAACCCCCACCATTCCCGCAGGGGGTCCAGATTTGGCAAAATTTGACTGGAAAGCCGCTTGGTATCCCGTTGCCTTTGTGCGGGATTTAGATCCGCAGCAGCTCACGCGCTTTACCCTTCTGGAAGAAGATCTTGTGATTTGGTGGGACCGCCAAGGTCAGCAGTGGCGGGCGATGGCCGATCGCTGCCCCCACCGCCTTGCCCCTTTGTCGGAGGGACGCATTGCGGAAGATGGCCTGCTGGAGTGTCCCTACCATGGTTGGGCCTTTACGGGGGCGGGCGAGTGCGATCGCATTCCCCAACTGCCCGAAGGCCGATCGAGCCAAACCTCAAGCCGCGCCTGTGTTCGGTCCTACCCCACAACGGAGCACCAAGGCTTACTGTTTGTCTATCCCGGTCCGGCGGAGTTCGCCCCCCAAACCCCGGTTCCGACGGTGGATCCGATCGAAGAAGACCCCCAGGACTGGGTTATTGGCGATATCTTCCGGGATTTGCCCTACGATGCCCTGACGCTGCTGGAAAACGTCCTGGATTCGAGCCATGTCCCCTTCACTCACCATAAATCTGTGGGCAACCGCAACACGGCCTCCCCGGTTGAGCTGGAGGTGGTGGGGTCCGATCGCCAAGGGTTTACGGGCTTTTGGGAAGCTGGCCCCCGCAAAGGCACCCTGGGCAGTCAGCACACCCGGTTTATTGCTCCGGCGCTGATGTGGCATGACCTTACGTCCAAACAGTTTGGCCGCACCCTAACCGTGGTCTATGTCACGCCGATCGCCAAGGGCCGCTGTCGGGTCTTTGCCCGCTTCCCCTTTAAGTTTGCCTCCGCCCGCTTCCGCACCCTCTTTAAGCTGGTGCCCCGCTGGTACTCCCACCTGGGCCAAAATGCGGTGCTGGAAGATGACCAAATTTTCCTCCATTGGCAGGAGCGCTACTTTGAGCGGGCCGGGGGTAGCCCAGATGTGGCCCGTGCCTTTTATTTGCCGACCCGCGCCGATCGCTTTGTGCTGGAATTCCACCGCTGGATCCAGACCTACCAAGCCCAGCTTTTCCCTCAGCAATCCCTCCCGTTACCGAAGAGCAATCTGGAGCTGCTCGATCGCTACCATTCCCACACCGAAAATTGCCCGACCTGCTTGAAGGCGTTGGGCCGGATTCAAAAGCTTCGGCTCGGTGCGGTGCTGGCTGCGGTGCTGCTGTGGGCGATCGTGCCCTTGCTGCTGGCGTTTGCGGGCCTGTCCAGCACGATCGGGGCGGTGCTGCTCAGCTTGGGAACCCTGGTTGGCGGCGGTGCATGGCTGGGCCTGGGACAACTGGAGCGCAAGTTCTACCAAGGCCGCCGCATTCCCCCCCGCAATCGCAAGCCTTAAACCATCATCCTGAAGCCAACACCTTGACTCTGACAAACTTTGTGATGTAATGGGGGCATTCCTCCATCCTGACCCCGATGGTTTGCCCTTGGAGTATGCAGTCGATCCTCCAGAGAACCTTCCGAACAGGGTTGTTGTGGACACTTCCCCTAGACCATGGGGGTAGTTGGGGGAAGATTGTCTTGGGGGGGTCTAGTCCTGTGTGTTTGCCTGGTTGATCGCACGGAAAGGCGTTATTCTATGTCAGCAGTTTTTGAGAAGTCAGCGATGCGGAGAGCCTTAGCAGTTCTGATGGGAGGGATAGTGACCACTGCCCTAGGTAGCTGTTCTGCCTTGCCCTTTCTCTCGGGCGGTGGTGAAGAGCCTGCCGGTGAGGAGCCGGTTGCCGAGCAGCCAGTGGCAGATCCTGGAACTGCGGCTGAGGGAGCCACGGAAGCAGCATTTGAAGAGCCGGTCGTGGCCCAAACTCCGCCCCCACCGCCCAAGCTTTTGATTGAAGCGACGGATCCCACTGCTCGCCTCCAGACCCTCACCGCTGGTCGGGCCGATCCCTTTGCCCCCTCCCAAATCCCAATTACGGTCAATATTCCCGATCCCCCACCCCCTGAACCTGCGCCCCCCGGTCCCGACGGCGGCGGCGGAAGTGGCGGCGGCACGATCGGTGGCGGCACGATCGGCGGCGGCACTGGACCCGATGCCCCTGTTGGCATCCCCAAGCCCCCTACGTTTGCTCCCTTTCCGGATCCCTTTTCTTTGGTGGATACTTCCCTGGCCCGTGCCATTGCTGTGACGGGGGTGGTCCAGGTGGGGCAAACGGCCCAGGCGATCGTCAAGTCCCCAGATGATCCCACCAGCCGCTATGTTTCCGTGGGTCAGCGCTTGGCTGGGGGGGCGGTTTTGGTTAAGCGGATTGAAGTCTATGGCTCGGAGCCGGTGGTGATTCTGGAGCAAAATGGCGTGGAGGTGACCCGTTTTATTGGGGAACCCGCCGAAGGTTTTCCGGGGGAAGGTGACCCCGCTGCTCCCGTTCCGCCTCCCCCTGGCAGTACGACGGGTTGAGGCTGGGGGCTGGGGATGACCGTGGCGCGTTGCGGCATCCTCTAGCAGCCCGGTGGCTAGGCTAGGGGCTGACAGGTGGGGCAAAAGTGGGTCGATCGACCGCCGAGCTTAAGGCGATCGATCGCAGTGCCACAGGTCCGGCAGGGTTGGCCCGTGCGTCGATAAACCCAGGCTTGATCGCCATAGTTGCCGTTCAGTCCCTTCAAATTCCGAAAATCCCGCATTGTGGTTCCCCCCTGACCCAGGCTCGTTTCCAGCACCTGCACGATCGCCCCGTGAAGCTGGCTAAGTTGCTCTAGCTTCAAAACCTTGCTGGGGGTACAGGGGTGAATGCCACTTAAAAACAAAGATTCATCGGCATAGATATTGCCAAGGCCCGCTACGATCGCCTGATCGAGGAGGGCATTTTTAATGGGTCGCTGCACCGTGGCTAAGCGCTGCTGAAGGTAGGTGGCCCCAAAGTCTGGCCCCAGGGGTTCCGGTCCCAAGGTGGCTAGGGTTTTAATGACGGTTTCCGGCGATCGATCGGGGGGCACCCACCACATTTGGCCAAAGGTGCGGATATCCACAAACCGCAGTTCTCGCCCCTGGGGAAAAAACAGCCGCACCCGCGTATGGGGTGAGAGGGCCTCGGACTGCGGGAGCCAGAGCAACTGCCCCGTCATCCGCAAATGCACGCCCCAATAGCCCGCTGGTTTCCCCGCTGAATCCTGAAGCTGGGCCAGCAGATACTTGCCCCGCCGCTGCCATGCCTGTAACCGACAGCCCTGGAGTGCTTCTAGAAAGGCTTCTGGCGAATTGGGGGCGGCGATCGTGCGGGGCAGAAGCACCTCTCCCCCCGTGACAATCTGATCTTGGGTAAAGTCCGCTAGCCCCTGGCGAACGGTCTCAACTTCTGGCAATTCCGGCATGGCTTGGCCCTCAAAAGACAGCAAAACTCCAACAATAAACCCCCTGCCGCGTGTTGGAAAATTCCGATCGCGACACAGGGGGCCAATTTAAAAGAGTGAACCAAGCTTAACCTAGGCGGACTCTAACTCTTCCATAGCAAAGTTATTGGTGTTCACGCCACCATCAACGCCGCTATAGCTGCTGTAATTAACTTTCTCAAAACGGACCAAAACGGGATACTTCACCCCTTCGGTGGTGTCTACGGAGGCTACGGTGCCCACTTCCCGGTACCAGTAGGAGGCTTTGCGTAAAATCCGCACTTTAGAACCGCGTTCGATGGCCATAAATTGTTCTTCCTTAAATGATGGGTATTAGGACATCACGAGAGGACATCGTACCTAGCGTACTACTCAATCCCCTGCTCCTGCCCGATCCCTGTTTTAAGTTTTGTTTACGGGCCAGAGGTTTAGGAAGATAGGGAAGCGGGGGGGAGTGCTGAGCAGAGGGGGCAATTAGTTCAGGGCCGGATCAAGATCTGCGGGCCGATCGGGATCAGGCTGATCCGGGGTTGCATCGGGGGAGAAGG
>JBMTWK010000041.1:0-12359 GCA_049452395.1 Prochlorothrix sp.
CGAAGGGCTGAAACCCTACTAACTTCGTAGACCCCTGAATAGTTACCCGATCGCCCTTGATCCCACCCTCAGCAATAGTCCAAATCCCGCCGCGATCGCCCCTGCTGGGACCATGGGCACCATTGTTGAAATTCTCAATAGTGGTGAAGCCTATTTAGTCGAACTATGGGGCGATTGGATCCAAGTAACAGCACAAAATCAGGCCATCCCCGTCAATTCCACCGATCCCCTCGCCTTGCAGGCAACCCTTGGCGTTGAGACCCTCACAGCCCAACAACTTATCCCAGCATCAGACCTGACTGACATTAGAAGTCGCTTATTTTATCTAAGTCAGCAACTATCTGATGAACAGCTCGAAAAAGTTGAAAATTTTGCAAGGTCACAATATTCCAACCCCGAATTCACCCGTAATATAGCTCGATTTCCCAGAAATTGAGGGTGAGAGGTTGGGGACAAAGACCTCCACGATTGGTAACCTTGAAACCACTCACCCGACTACAGCAGAAAAAACCTGCCCTTAATCCCCGGAAGCCAACTGATCCAGCGCCTCAGCCTGCTCCAGAGCCAGCGCTTGTTCACAACTGGCTAAAAACGACCCATAGCCCGTTCCACCCACCGCGTCCTTCACCGCAAACTCACAGTGACTGCGTTGGTAGGCTGTCCATGCCTCCTGGGACTCCAGTAGCAAAGTTTGGGCCTTGGGGGAGATTGCCTCTAAAGCCGCTTCATAGCTTGCATTGGCTGAGTCCTGGGCCATATCCGACGCAACCGAAGCACAGTAGTTAATTTCCGGCGTACTATCAGCCAGGGCACAGTCAATCTCAGTACCATTGGCATCCACGACCCCCGGATCAAGACTCGATCGGCCATCGGTGAAAAATCCAGTTTCTAGGCTTTCCTCCAGCCGCCGAGTCCGGCTATCCGTCAATTGCGCTAGACAGCCATTCAGTAGCGCTTCATACTGCCCTGAACCTTCATGATCATAGGTCACTGCCCCACAGTAGCGATCGCGGTAGTCCAACCACGCCAACTGCACATCCGTCAGCCGGTCCTGATCCGCCGCCGACAACTCACCCTTGACCTTCTGATAGGTCACATTCAGTTGCTCATCCGCCGCCGCATAGGCTTCACCAGTCTCCTCCCCATCACGGGCCGAAGACACATTCGCCGCTTGGGCTGGGGTACTGCTGCTTTGGCGCTCCAAACCGTCAATCATCAGGCTGGCGATCGTCGCATCCGGTCGATAATTCTGGGTTTCCTGGTAAGATTCCCCCTCTTCTAGCTCATAAAGCCCCGCAAATGCCCCCGGCTCCCCATCCGTCCGAAAACTAAACCCCTCCGGCTGGTCCTTAAAGAAAACATACTCCCGCATTTCATTATCGGTGTTGTAGTTCAAGGTCGCCGCACCATAGACCGCCTCTGCCTCCTCGATCGTCGAACCTGGCCCAATGCCCTCCGGCGTTGTGAAGCGATCGCTCTCCACCTGAATCCAAGTGATAGGGTCTGAATCCGTTAAAGGTTCCCCCACAAAGTAAAGCAGATAGAAGAGAGCCTCATCACCTCTGGAGACTTCTACCGCCCCAAAATCCACCATAAAAGCGTCAATTGCCGTAAATTGATAATCCGGCCCCAGTTCCGCCTTCAAATCACCCAAGGTCATCCCCACCTTCACCGGCCCCAACCCATCCGGCGTAATCACCCAGTCCGAGGCGGCTGCATCACTCTCACTTTGCACTTCTGCGGCGATCGTGCTCCCCTCCCCCTCGATCGCCTCATCCCCCGGAGCCGACCCACAACTAACCACAGTCACCAGCAACAGCATACCTAAAGAGGCGGATAACCAACGATTTTTACGGTAAAGCATAGATTCCAAGGGTAATATAAGCAATTTACTGTTTCTCCCCTTTACAAGGGGGATGAAGGGAGAATTTAGGTGGGGAGCATCCCACTTTGGAAGAACCTCGGTAGGGGTCGTGCCCCCGTGCCGACCCTCTTAGGAGCAAAATTAGGAGCAAAATTAGGAGCAAAACCAGGGCAACCACAGGGGGTTGCTCCTACCCAATCGGTGAACTCGCCAAAGTTTAACTCGCCAAAGTGGAATGGACCCGTTTAGGCACAAGGGGAACAGTCCTAGTTCAGGAGGGACTGACAGCGGGTGCGGAAGTCATCCCCCCGATGCTCAAAGCTTTTGTATTGGTCAAAACTAGCACAGGCAGGCGAAAGCAGCACTGTCTTGGCTCCCTTGGCTGGCACCAGTTCGATCGATCGTGGCACCGCTGCCTCCAGCGTTTCCACCACCTCAACAGAGCCATAGCCCTCCTCCCGCAAACGCTGGGCAAAGGTCGCAGCAGCATCCCCAATCAGTAAAACCGTCGCCGCTTTTGCCTTAATTTGCCGAATCCAAGCCCGATCGTCTCCCTCCTTCGCCTCTCCGCCCGCAATCAAAATCACCGGCCCCTGAACTGCCCGCAGTCCCACCTCCGCCGCATCATAGTTGGTCGCCTTACTGTCATTAATAAAATCAGCCCCATAGCCCGTCCCGACCCACTCCAGCCGGTGGACAACCCCCGGAAACTGAGCCACCGCTTGGGCGATCGCCGCTGCCTCCAAACCCGCCTGTCGCGCCGCCGCCACCGCCATCAGCAAATTCTGCTGGTTATGCTCCCCCACCATCCGCAAACTGCTCGCCTCAACGATCGCCTCCCCCCGGTCCATCACCCAGCCCTGTTCGAGGTAAATCCCCCGCTCGGCATTGCGTGGCAGACTACTCTGACCCTGGGTACTGGTCCAAATCGCATCGGGCCACTGCTCGATCGCCCGCTCCCGCAGCATCGGATCATCCCCATTAAAAATCTGGATCTCACTTTGATCCAAGAGATGCCCCTTAATCTCAAAATAGTTATCCAGGGTATAGTGGCGGTTGAGGTGATCCGGCGTAAACGTAGTCCAAAGGCAGATTTTAGGGGAAACCTCAGCACTAGACTCAATTTGATAGCTACTTAATTCTGCAATTACCCAATCTAGTGCCTTTGGCTCACTTTGGTGCAGCCGATCGAGGACCAGTTCCGCCGCCGAGTTGCCGATATTGCCGCACGCCGGAGCCTGGAGACCCGCCCCCTGGAAAATAGCCGCCGTCAGCGCTGTGGTTGTGGTCTTACCATTGGTGCCCGTAATGCCAACCCAGGGAACTTCCCGCAAATTCCGCCATGCTAGCCCCATTTCCCCGATAACATCCAGTCCCTCAGCCCGTGCCTCCACCAAGCCCGGAATATCCCAGGGCACACCGGGGCTAACCACAATCAGTCGAGGCCGATCGGGACTGAGGCTGTGGACCGTATAGCTGTGGCCCAGTTGGACATGAATCCCTTCCTGACTCAACGCCTGCTGCTGGGCGCGGAGGCTGTCATTATCGCCCCGATCGCTCACCCACACCTGCCAACCCTGGTACCGCAGCAGCCGCGCTGCCCCCAGTCCCGACTTCCCCAGACCAATCACATGGGCAATATTCATAAAAAAGTTTGTCTCAGCTCACTAGCGGTGCAAACGGACTGGGGTGAGACCCCCCTAAGTCTGGCCCGGTCTTGAGCCATGAACCCATAGCCAAGACACCCCTAGACAGGTAAAACACCCCCTAGAATTGTATATGACTGGCCTTTCCCCCCTTGCAACTCCTATGCCGAAAATTATTTCCCGCCGTTCCCTGGGTGTGCAGCCCGTTTACGACATCGGCCTCGCCCAAGACCACAACTTCCTCCTCAGCACGGGCCTCGTCGCCTCCAACTGCTTCAACAAATCCCACTCCACCGCCTACGGCTACGTCACCTTCCAGACCGCCTACCTCAAGGCCAACTATCCCGTGGAGTACATGGCGGCGCTGCTGACGGTCAACAGCGGCAACCAGGATAAGGTCCAGAAATACATCGCCAACTGTCAGGCCATGGGCATTGAGGTGGAACTGCCCGACATCAACCGATCGGGGGAGGACTTTACCCCTGTGGGCGATCGCATTTTGTTCGGACTCGCCGGGATTCGCAACGTGGGCGAGGGGCCAGTGCGGCAGATTATTGCAACGCGCCAGGAGGGAGGACCGTTTAAGAATTTGGCGGATTTTTGCGATCGGGTCGAGGCCAGTGTCCGCAACAAACGGGTTTTGGAATCCCTGATTCACTGCGGTGCCCTAGACAAGCTCGAACCCCAGGCCAACCGTCGCCAGATGGCCGAAGATCTGCCCTTGATTTTGGATTGGGCACAGTCCCGCGCCAAAGATCGTGAAAGTGGCCAAGGCAACCTCTTTGATTTCGGGGGCGGTTTAGGCGGCGGCGGTTTAGGCAGCGGATTAAGCAGCAACAGTTCGGGCAACGGGGCCACAGCTCCCACCAGCACCTTCGAGTCAGCCCCAAAAGCTCCCCCCGTCATCGACTACGCTTCCCAAGAACGACTGCGGCGGGAAAAAGAGCTGCTGGGCTTTTATGTGTCCGATCACCCCTTAAAAACCGTGCGCCGATCGAGCTGGGTGCTAGCCCCCGTCAACGTCAGCGACATGGGGGACTATGTGGACTACAAAGGCACCGTCAGCGCGATCGTCATGTTGCCAGAAGTCAAGCCCGTGATTACCAAAAAGGGCGATCGCATGGCGATTTTAATCATGGAAGACCTCTCTGGCCAAATTGATGCCGTCGTCTTTCCCAAAGCCTTTGAACGCATTGGAGAACAGATTAATGCCGATGCGCGGCTGATGGTGTGGGGCAAGGTCGATCGCCGCGATGAGCAACTCCAATTCATCATTGAAGATGCCGAACCCGTCGAAGCCGTGCGCATGGTCATGGTGGAACTGGAGGCCCGATCGGCCCATGATGTCCAAGAACAGCACCGCCTGCGCACCGTACTCCAGAACAGTCAAGGCGATCGGGACCAAGCCAAAGTCCCCGTCGTTGCCATTATTCACCACGAACAGCGCCGCCAATTTGTCCGCCTCGGTGCCCAGTTCCGCGTCCAGGATCCCAACCAAACCGTCCAAGCCCTCCTCGAACAAAACTTCCAAGCCCGCGTCTCCGCCCTAGTTAATCCCTAAAGCTTCCCAACTTCAGCCCAGCCCGCCTATCTCGTCAGGAACATAGCAATGGACCTTCCCAATGACTCACGGGAACAGATCACCCTCAACGGACACCTTGGACCCCTGCGGGCGACTAAAACTCCTCTCACCCTCTCGATCGCGCCCCTCACGGTGTTCATCGGTCCCCAGGGCACGGGCAAATCCCTCATGAGCCAGCTTCTCTATTTTTTCCGCGATGCCCGGTATCTGATCTCGACCTACTCTAAACAGGAAGGGCCAGCCGTTAGTGTGCGCAAAGTCATTGAAGACATCCGGGCCGGGGCAACGAGTTCACGATCGTTCGCCGCTTTTTTAGAAGATAAAAAGGCTACCTTGGAGTATTTACCAGCCAAAGAAAGCCAAATAAAAGCCCAAATAGAGACCTTAGACGCTCAGTGGACTGAACCTTGGAGAATTTCCTGTTATAGCTCCCAAATTCGCCCCACAGGTGCTTTTAACAAGGCAGTAGAAAAGTGGCTCAGCACCCTCTCCCACAATCCAACCCAGGTTCCCAATCCTCGCCGTACAACCCTCTTTGTGCCCGCAGAGCGATCGTTTTTTTCGCGCCTCATCAACTCCGATCCCAATGCCCTTGCCAGTCCAGATTTGCCCTTGACCATGCGGCAGTTCACCGACTTTCTGTTTAAGGCAGCGGATACCCACGAAAGCTGGCACAATGGCCACTCCGATCGGGAGTATAAAATGCAAAGCAGCACAATTCCCAGGGAAGTGCAGGAAATTAGCGACTTGGTAGACCAAGAGCTGCGGGGATCGGCTCGATTCTCCAAGGAGGGTCGTTATAAACGCAACTGGCAATGGCAACCGTGGCAGAGTCAGCGACCGATCGCCATTGAAATGGCTTCCTCAGGGCAAATGGAAACTTGGCCCATGGTCTCGATCGCCCAAGCCCTCTTTGGCTGGGAACCCCAACAGCGCCCCCTCTTTATCCACATCGAAGAACCCGAAACCCATCTCCATCCCTCGGCCCAGGTCGCCATTACCCAGCTTTTGGCTTACCTTTGTCACAAGGGGTTTCGGCTCGTCATTACCACCCACTCCTTGTTTGTGCTCTATGTCTTGAATAATCTCGTCCTTGCGGCCCAAACCTTGCCCGATCAACCGTTTAAAAATATGCCCAACACAAACCAGCGACTTCAGCCCGATCGTTTGGAAGCTTATTTATTTGCCGAAGAAACAGCGGTATCGATTCGAGATTCGGAAACGGGGCAACTGGATGAAAGCCGACTTTCGCGGGTCTTGGGCGATCTGGAGGTGCAATACAACCAGATCCAAGCCTATAACATTCTCTGGCCCTAGCAGAGGCAGCTAAAAGCCATGCGCAGCAAACCAGGCTTAGCTTGTACCGGAGAGCAGTTACCGGCTGTGACCCACATTCAGGTCACTGAACCACCCCAGAAACTGGACGATTTTTGCCAAATTCTCAATCCTGATGACGAAATCCTGCTCTATGAGCAACTATCAAGCACTAATACCAAGGCAGGACAGTACTATTGGGCAATATTGCAGGCAGATGACTATCCCCTCGGTGTCTGCACACTAGAGCAGTATGCGAATTGGTCAGCATCCCAAGGAGAGTGGAGCGGACGACGATCGGATTATCTGGCGATCGGCTCTGCCCAAGGCCATTGTTACCTAGTGGTGATCGAGTTGCGCCATGTCTTGGTCACAGAAAGCCAGGAAGATGACAAGTTTGAACAACTCAAAGAAACCATTACAACCCTCATTCGGGACCATTTGCCCAAAATTCAGGGATCCACACTACAAGCAGCGGTTTATACCCCCCCACCTCCAGCCTACAAAATCATTGGCGCAGTTATCGCCCCCGGCAAAACCCGCCAGTCTGGACGGAATCACCTCAATCCGTTGGTGACCCTTGAGTCACAGCCCGTAATCTTGAGAACCTTGCCGAAGGATGCCCTCCAAGACTGCCAGATCACCTGGACTGAGTTGTTGCGCCAGTTAGGGGTCAACTTTGTTTAGTACCCAAGCTTTGAGTGCCCAAGCCTTGGCCGATCGCCACTACTGCGGCTGCATAGTCCTGAATGGCCTGCCAATTGCGATCGGCCACCCACCCCTTCGCAAACAAACTACTGGATAACCCCACCGCGATCGCCCCAGCATCCAATAAGTCCAGCATATTTTCCCGCGTTACCCCCCCCGTTGGAATCAAGGGAATCTGGCCCAGCGGCCCCCGCAAGTTCTGCAAATAGGCAACCCCGCCCAACGTATTAATCGGAAACACCTTGACACAGGTTGCCCCCGCCGACCACGCCTGGAAAATTTCCGTCGGCGTTGAAGCACCAGAAACAAAGGGAATATTGCGATCGCAGGAATGCTGAATCACCGCCGGATCCGTAATGGGGCTAAAGCAGAACTGGGCACCCGCCGCGATCGCCGCCTCCAGTTGAGCAATCGTCAAAATCGTCCCCGCCCCCAAACAGCGATCGGGGTACGCCTCCCGCAAGCGCTGTAACAACGCCCCAGGGCGATCGCTCGTCCAAGCCACCTCCAAACAGTCCATCCCCCCCGCCAGCGCCGCTTGAGCCATGGCCCACCCCAGGTTTAGACTAGGCGAACGCAACACCGCAACCACCCGCTGGCGCTGGACTCGTTCCACCCACACCGCCCCAGCATCACATCCTGCAACCATTCCGAAGCCTCCCCCCAGACCCCTGAACCATCCGCCCCTGTGCCCTACCTCTCGTGTTCACCATGCAGCAATTTTTGACCCAAAATGCCGGTAAATGGCTGTCTCAGCGGACCCATACCGTTTTGGGGCAGACAACTCCCCAGCCCCGATCGGATAAAATCACCCTTTTTCAGGACGTTCTCCCCCCCGACGATCGCCGCATTCTCGACCTGTGCGAACACAGCGCCCAAGACCCCCAACAGGTCATCGGCGGCCTCCTCACCCGCTGGGAAAAAAGCAGCGATCGCCGCCCTGGATCCAGCCTCTATATTGCCTTTACCCCGAAAACCGTCACCCCAGAAGCCGTTACACCGGAAGCCGTTACCCCAGAAACCAGCACCGCGATCGGGACTGTCCAAACCAGCACAGCCAAACCAACCCAGGCAAGCCAGGGCAGCAACACAGATAGTCCTGTGCATTCAGGTCTCTTTCTCTGGGGCCAAAGCCAAGGCAATAGCGCCCAAATCCACACAGGGCAGTATTGGGCCACCCATCATAGCGTAATTTGGCGGGCAGAAACCGCCGCTTGGCACCTAGCCGCTTGGCACCTAGAAGAGCGCATCTGGTTTCCGGGCCAAAACCTACGGCTGAGATCGACCCTCTACAGCACCCCAGAGGGGCAGCCCTCCCAGAGCCACTTTTATTCTGATATTCGTCTTGGCGCTAGCTAGCCTAAGCCTGGGAATGGGCGCGGCGGAGGAGGCTATGGGCCAGCAACAGCAAGCTGGTGTGGATCGCATTGGGTTGCAGCTTAGCCAGGTAAGACTGACTGCGGATGCCACAGGTCAGGGCGATCGCCGGAATCCCCAAGGTTTGGGCCGCAATCACATCCGCCTCCGTATCGCCAATCATCCACCCCGGTAAGGTCACCGCAGCATTCTCAGCCCCATGGATCAAGCTGTGCTCCGCGATCGCTTGGCGCAGCAATTGCGTCTTGACATCGGCATAGTTCAGATAGGCCGCATCCGCATCGTCCGAGCCGTAAATGCCCTCAAAGACATCCTCTAAATGGTATTGGGCCAGGAAATCCTGCACCTGGGACTTACACCGCAAGGTCACCAGCACCAACCGAAACCCCTGCTCCCGCAGCAAAGACAACGCCCACATCACCCCCGGTTGAGGCCGGTCCTTTTGCAACAAACCGGGCAGGTTCACATGATGGCGCACCTGCTCCAAAAAATACTCTAGGCTTTCCCCTTGCAGACCCGATCGCAGCGCAATTTCCGGATCCGGCACCCGCTCCTGCTTCATTTGCCAGAATTGGGTCTTGCTCATGGCCCGAATCGCGATCGGGCGGCGAAGATTGCGGTAGTGACTGCGGGTTTGGGACAGGCCCAAGCGATAGGTCGCATAGTACCGATCGGAGACATCCACGATCGGTCCATCAAAGTCACAGAACAAGGTCATCCCCGGTGCCGAGGGGGGTAGAGCCTGGGCGTAGTCAGAAAACTGTTGAAGTGACAAATCTGCAAGAGCCTGAGTCATAGGGAAAGTAAAGAAATGGGGTGGGAGGGGGAGTTTATCTTAACTTTCGTTTACAATAACAAACTTTTAATAAGTTTGAGCAGGGGATAAGTCACTTTTGAGATTAATAATATCAATCTATCTGATTCGAGATAACAGATCCTCAGCCAAGGCTTGTCCTTAACGCCGCGATCGGGGCCACCCTAGCCACGATCGATCGCCGTTCTCAAGGGGTGCATTCCACCTTAGAAGATCCTGGTAGGGGTCGTGCCCCCGCGCCGACCCTCTTCGAGCAAAACCAGGGCAACCACGGGGGGTTTGCCCCTACCCAGTCGGTTAAATCGCTAAAGTGGGATGCTCCCGACCCGATCGAGTGCAGGCATCTTGCCCGCGTCGTGAGCGAGACGCTCACGCTACTCGGTGTAAAGCTTCGGTGTAAAACGTTGGTGTAAAGCTTCGGTGTAAAACTTGGGTGTAAAACTACGGAGATGGGTCCGCCGTCAGAGACTCCCGTGGGCGATCGGGATCAAATGCCTGTTGCGATCGTAAATAACGCACCAAAGCCTGTAAACCCAGCCAGTAACTATCAGCCCCAAAACCGCTGATTTGGCCCAGGGCAACCGGCGCAATAAAAGAGTGGTGTCGGAAAGACTCTCGCTTGTAGAGATTGCTGAGATGAACTTCCACCGTCGGGATTTTGACCGCCGCAAGAGCATCCCGCAGCGCAACGCTCGTATGGGTATAGGCTCCAGCATTAATCAAGAGGCCATCGTGGACCCCTTGGGCCTGTTGAATAGCATCCACCAAAACACCCTCATGGTTGGACTGCAAAGGTGTGACCTTAGCACCCATGAGGGCAGCTTCTTTCTGTAAAGCGTCGTCGATATCCTTTAGGGTTGTTGTGCCATAGATACCGGGTTCCCGTTGCCCCAACAGATTAAGGTTTGGGCCGTGGAGAACCAAAATCGAAAACATCGAACGGGACTGATCCATTAGGAGTTTTAATCCCTAGCAGTCGTAGGTGAAGGTGTTCCTAGGTCTGCGGCAAAGCAGGAGAAGCGCTAAAGAGAGTTGTACCAAGGGGCACAAGGCTCAAGACCTGAAGGTGTAGATTCTCGTGACAGACAATCTTGACGGTTTCGGGTAAAGATTGCAGTAAGAGTCAAGACGCAGCGTTCCCGGTTTGGGTCTTGGCAACTCTGTCTTTTGGGCAAAACCTAGGTCCAGAGGTTGGAATGCCCTAGCGTCTCCTCCAATCATCAATGGGGACCGGAATCGGTTCCATTTCAGGCTGGGGTTCTGGCCCCAGCAGGGCATCTGCCACGCGCTGGATCCATTCCTTCAGCTTTTCGAGAACCTGATCAATATAGTCCATGCGTCTAGTACTCCGCTGAACGCAACAATTGTAGAGTCCTTAGTCCCTATTTTAATGAATCTACTCGACTGCGGAGGAGGGGGGGCCAAAAAGTTTTGTAACAGAGGGCCTTACCCATTTACCCGCAAAGTCCCCAGACATGCCGATGGAGCAGGGGTCTGTGCTGGGAGCCGGAGCTTCTGAAACCGTGAAGGGTTCTGGATTATGGTCATTCCATGAAAACCGCTCAGGGGCTTCACTAAAACAAGAGATTAGGAGACTGAATTTAGAACTTGGCGTACTCTTATCATAACCAACTGTTACGAAAAATTACAAGTCCTCAGCCAAGAACTCAGGCACGCAAAAACCAGCCCCTAGGCTCTAACCTTTGTGGTCTAAGGCTTTGAGCCTAAAATTGGCAGTGGGACAAAACTTAAATTTGGTTAAGACAGAGGAAAAAAATTCATGTTGCCAGATGGGTTGATACTCCAGGTGCCCCTAAACGTTGCATTGGACGTTGCGTTGTGGGGAGTGCACCCGGTGGGGGGAGTGCTGGGGGAACTAAGCCCTAGGGGCGGATGGGACGGGATGGGGTTCATGGCCGGTCCCTGGTTGCTGGCAGCGGAGGAAGTAAAGCCGTTGCTGGGGAATTTGTGGCTGGATGTGGGGGTCTTGGTGCTGATGCTGGCGCTGTCGGCGATGGCTTCGGGGTCAGAAACGGCCATTACGGCGCTGGATAACCTCAAGCTGCGATCGCTCATTAAAGAACAGGGCGATCCCGATCGCCTCTTCAGCCTCGTCCTTGAAAACCGCAGCCGCTTTATCATCACGCTCCTGGTCAGCAATAACCTGGTCAATAATTTCTCGGCGATCCTGACCAGCAATCTCTTTGCCGTTTGGCTCGGCGGAAAGGGCATTGGCCTTGCCACGGCAGTTATTACCGTGCTGCTCCTCATTTTTGGGGAAATTACCCCCAAGTCCCTGGCCATTAATAATGTCTTGGCCACCTTTAAGGTGGTGGTGCGGCCTATCTATTTGCTCTCGCGCTTTTTGTCGATTTTTCGGATTATCCAGGTGTTGGAGTTCATGAGCCAGTCGGCAGTGCGCATGTTCCAGAGCAATAGTGTGCAGGAGGGGGAGTCGCTGAAGGATTTGCAGCTCATGGTGGAGATTTTGGGAGGCAAGGGCAAGATTGACCTGACCCGCCATCAGTTGCTCAGCCGCGCCCTAACCCTCGATCGGCTCAGCGCCAAGGATGTCGTCAAGCCCCGCATTGAGATGCAAACCATTTCCCATGAGGCAACGGTGAAGCAGTTGGTGGAGTTGTGCTTAGAAACGGGCTATTCTCGGCTCCCGGTCCAGGGCGAATCCAAGGATGAAATTGTGGGGCTGGTCCACCTCAAGCAGGGCCTACAGCGGCTCAAGCAGTTACAGGCCGCAGGGGAGGAAGATGGCTCCTTAGAAACCGTGATGGAGGCTCCGATCTATGTGCCAGAAATGAAGCCCCTGGCTCCGTTGCTCAAGGAGATGCTCCAGCGGCGCTTCCACATGGCGATCGTTGTCGATGAGTATGGCGGCACCGTGGGGTTAATTACCTTAGAAGATCTCCTGGAGCAGTTGGTGGGGGAAATCTACGACGAAAGCGACCTTATTCCTGGGGTGTAAATGCTTGGGGGCTTAAATTAAGCTTTGTGGATCTGGATCGATCGCAGCAAGTCTCGCGTTATAGTCAGGGGTTA
>JBMTWK010000042.1:0-12322 GCA_049452395.1 Prochlorothrix sp.
AAGAGAAGGGGGCAAGGGTAGTGAATGAAGACCTGATGCGGGGTAGTGCGAGCGTGGGATGACTTGACTCCGTACTACAGTAATGGTGCCTGACAGAGTTACGGCTGACAAGCTGGGAACGGCTGACCGCCCAACCCTTGAGCTTTGGGGGGGAAGGGGGCAAGTCTAGATACCGGGATCCCAGGCTGCTAAGCTGAACAGAGGCTTGGAGGTTGGCCGGAGAGGGATTGAGGGGCGATCGTCGGTGGGCGATCGTTCCCGCGACGAGAGATCCATCTTCTGTTTGACTGGCTGCATTGGGTGCGAAGACCGCGCTTCTATCTGACCCGATTGGGCGTGAAGACCGTGCGCCTATCTGACCCGATTGAGCGCGAAGACCGCACCCCTACAAGACGTTTGGGACTGTAGGGGTCAGGAAACCTGACCCGATTGGGTGCGGTCCATCAGAATCCAAATCTCCAGCCCCTTCGAGACGGTGGTTTTTACTGTGGTTTTTACTGTGGTTTTTGTGGAGTTTCCGGTACATGGCCCATTCTTCCCCGCCCCAACCCTTACCCGATGCAGTCCTGGGAGAGACTTGGCAGTTTGTGGCTGTTCCGGCTGGGGAAATTACCAGCCTGTTTGAACATCGCCCCATTCCGATCGTGGTGGCTCCGCCAGAGCAGTGGCCGCTGCGGTTGGGCATTGCCTCGACGACCAAAATCCCTGGGGTGATTATTCAGGGGGGGCGACGATCGCGGCTGTTGGCCCAGTGGCTCCAGGAACAACAACCGGAGGCCGTGATGGCGATGGCGACGGATCCGGGGGGGCTGATTTTGGCGGCGGCGGGCGATCGGCGCTGGGTGTTGGCCACCTTTGCCGATGCCGAGGTGTTGCAATCTGCTCAAATGTATCAACAACGACAGCAAAACTCTAAAGGGCTACATTTTCTCTTAATCCAGCCGGACGATTCTGGCGTAACCTCCAGTGGGTTTTGGCTCTTGCAAACCCAGCCTTAATGTCGCCGCTGTCGGTGTGGTTTTTTGGGGGCGATGGCCGTGGAGGTGGGGAATTATTGCGAAATATTGAGAATTGCTGCGTTTTGTAGGAGGGATGTGATTCCAGGATTCTCCCCATTTGATGATCGAGGGATGATCGGCAATGGGATTTCGATCGCGGCAAACATTAGTGCATCGGCGCTGATGCTAAAGTTGCCCAAAAGCTTTCCTGTAGGGCTTTTGTGGCTTTGCCAAGGGTTCTGGTGTTCCAGCTTTTAACCGAGTCTAGATCGGGAGCAGTTGGTCGCCGGACTCAGATCCATTAGATTAAGAAAAGAAAGTTAAATCTTTACGCATTTTTACAGAGCAGTGGCAGGGGCGTTGTAGCCACAGTTTTTGTGAGCCTTTGTTTAACTCTCCTGCTCGAACCCTTCGACTATTCCGTTTCAGCACCCTAAGGGGACTTGAAGATATGAACCTGAGTGAACTCACCCATCCTAACCAACTCCATGGGCTAACCGTTGCCGAACTAGAGCAGGTGGCGCGACAAATTCGAGAGAAGCATTTGGAGACGATCGCCACCTATGGAGGGCATTTGGGGCCGGGTTTAGGCGTGGTGGAACTCACCCTAGGGCTTTACCAAACCCTAGATCTCGATCGGGATAAAGTGCTCTGGGACGTGGGTCACCAAGCCTATCCCCACAAACTCATCACCGGACGCTACAACAACTTCCACACCCTCCGGCAAAAGGACGGCGTGGCGGGCTACCTCAAGCGGTGTGAGAGCGAGTTTGACCACTTTGGGGCCGGTCATGCCTCCACCAGCATTTCCGCCGGGTTAGGGATGGCCCTCGCCCGCGATCGCCAAGGGGAAGACTATAAAGTCGTCTCCATCATTGGCGACGGTGCCCTAACGGGCGGCATGGCCCTCGAAGCCATTAACCATGCAGGCCACCTCCCCAGCACCAACCTGATGGTGGTCCTCAACGACAACGAAATGTCGATTTCGCCCAACGTGGGGGCCATTTCTCGCTACCTCAACAAAATGCGCCTCAGCCCGCCCATGCAGTTCCTCTCCGACAACCTAGAGGAGCAAATGAAGCATCTGCCCTTTGTGGGAGATTCCTGGAATCCGGAGTTTCAGCGCTTTAAGGAGAGCATGAAGCGCCTCGCCGTGTCCAAGGTGGGGGCTGTGTTTGAGGAATTGGGCTTTACCTACGTGGGGCCAGTGGATGGCCACAACATTGAAGAGCTAATCGCCACCTTCAAGGAAGCCCACCAAATCCATGGGCCGGTCTTAGTCCATGTGTCCACCGTTAAGGGCAAAGGCTACGCGATCGCCGAGCGCGACCAAGTGGGCTACCATGCCCAATCTCCCTTTGACCTCTCCACCGGCAAGGCCAAGCCCTCCAAAACCCCCAAACCCCCCGCCTACTCCACGGTCTTTGGCAACACCCTCACCAAGCTGGCGGAGGATAACCCCCACGTCGTCGGGATCACCGCTGCCATGGCCACGGGCACGGGCCTGGATATTCTCCAGCAGAAACTCCCCGACCAGTACATTGACGTGGGCATTGCCGAGCAGCACGCTGTGACCCTAGCGGCGGGGATGGCCTGCGAAGGGATGCGCCCTGTCGTTGCGATCTACTCCACCTTCCTTCAGCGCGGCTTTGACCAAGTGGTCCATGATGTCTGTATCCAAAATCTGCCGGTCTTCTTCTGTCTGGACCGGGCGGGCATTGTTGGGGCGGACGGGCCAACCCACCAGGGGATGTATGACATTGCCTATCTGCGCTGCATTCCCAACATGACCCTGATGGCTCCCAAGGACGAAGCTGAGCTTCAGCGGATGGTGGTGACGGGGGTTCAGCACACCGAGGGGCCGATCGGGATGCGGGTGCCCCGTGGCAATGGCTACGGCGCGGCGCTGATGGAAGAAGGCTGGGAGCCGTTGGAAATTGGCAAAGGAGAGGTGTTGCGCAATGGGGATGATGTCCTGATTGTGGCCTATGGCTCCATGGTCTATCCCGCGCTGCAAACCGCTGAAGTCCTCAATGAGCACGGCATTCAGGCCACGGTGGTTAATGCCCGCTTTGTGAAGCCCCTGGATACGGCGCTAATCTTGCCCCTAGCCCAGCAAATCGGCAAGGTGGTGACCATGGAGGAGGGCTGTCTGATGGGTGGCTTTGGCTCTGCGGTGCTGGAGGCGCTCCAGGAGCATGAGGTGCTGGTGCCGACCCTCCGTTTGGGTGTGCCCGATATTTTGGTGGACCATGCTACGCCGGATCAGTCCAAGGCGGAACTGGGTCTCACTCCGGCCCAAATGGCCGATTCCATTCTCCAGAAGTTTGGCAGCAAGGTCACCGCTGCTTCGACGGTTGCGGTGTAGCTGCGATCGGTTCATCTGGAATTGACTAGCGTGAACGCTATTGGAGGGGGTCTAGACCCCCTTTTTTTGGGGTGTATCCCACTTTCGCCTATGGACAGCCGGTCCGGCTATCCCACAACCACCTTTTGGGTGGGATGGGCCTCTGGCCCGTCTAAAGTGGGATGGACCCTTTTTTTGGGTCTATCTTTGGCGCGTTAACCCAGGCTTTGGCGCGTTAACCCAGGCTTTGGCGCGTTAACCCACTGGGGAGAGGCTAGGTTTCCTGAACCGCTGCCCAATCCGCCCTTGGGCGCGGAAACCGCACTTCTCCCCAAATTCTGCCAAAGGGAGCGTTTTTTGGGGTCTGTTGGGGGCGATCGGCGATCGCCCGCCAAGGGGTCACCGCCCAGCGGGGTGCCGTGGGGTGGGTGGGAACTGATAAAATTCCTGAAGTTTGGCGGTGAGTGAGGAACTCCGGGGCAAGCACTTTGGGGTAAGCACTCTGGGGCAAGCACTCCGGGGCTTAGCCGCCAAGCACATCGTTCATGTTTGGGATTAGCGAGGACTGCATGGCCATTTTGGATGGGCAGGGTCGAATTTTTGGACGGATCAGCATTCTCGATATTGGGGCTGTGCTGGTCATTGTGCTGGTGATGATTGGCATTTTTCTAGTGCCGGGAAGCACGGGATCGGTGGCCCAGGTGGGGGTGACGACGCAGCCCGTTGAGGTGAAGCTGTGGGTGCGGGGCTTGAGTGTGGCCGATCCCCCTGGGTTTCTGGAGGGGTTGAGAAGTGAGAAGAAGGTTAATCTCATTATTCGCAACCAGCCCTACGGTCAGGTGGATTTGTTGAAGGTGGAGGAAACGCCGCGATCGGTGACGGTTTCCCAACCCGATGGCACGGTCATTGCTGCGCCGGATCCCCGTCCGGAGGTGGCCTACACGATCGACATGATTCTGACGGTTGGCGGCAAGGCCCAAATGACCGATAGCGGCCCGGTGTTGGGCAATAGCAAGCTCAAGATTGGCACCCCCGTCGAGGTGGATGGTCTGCTGTATAACTGCAATGCCAGCGTGATTGGGATCCAGTTTCTGGAAGAGTAGGGGCTGATGGTTCCGGGGTGGCGAAACAGGGCGGGCACGGGGGCACCGCCCCTACCGGGGGATGGGTTTGGGGTTCCCCAAGGGGTAGGCCGTTGATGAAGGGTTCCGGGGAGGCGAAACAGGGCGGGCACGGGGGCACCGCCCCTACCGGGGGAAATTGTGGTGAAGGGTTCCGGGGTGGCGAAACAGGGCGGGCACGGGGGCACCGCCCCTACGGACGATCGCCCTGGTAGGCGAGATATACGCCCTCTAGGAACTGATCGGCGGTGGTTTGGGCGGGGATCTGTTGGAGGCCGAGACTGGCTTTAATGGACTCCGCTAGCTCTAGGCTCACCTTGGCCTTCGATCGGGCGTTGAACTGCTGTCGCCGCTGTAAATATTGCCGCACCACGCCAAATTCATCGGGGTGCAAGTGGGAGAGATCTGCCGTTTCCAGGAGATAGGCGGCGACAACCTGGGCCTGGGCTGAGAGGGCAAAGGATTTGGGGGCGGGGGGGGTAGTGCGGACGACGAGGGTACCCGCCACCAGATCACCCAGGCGTTGCTCCTGGGCCTGGAGCAGGATACAAAAAAAGCCAATGAACAAAAACTCATCCACCGGTCGCAACAGCATCCGTAGGCTGGCTTGGTAGAGGTTGGCGGGGCGGCCTGTGGTCCCCACAACCCGGATGTGGGCGATGCGTTTGCCGGGGGTTTGTCCCTGCCAGAGCCATTCAAACAGAATGAAGTAGCCGCCGTAGAGGGCTGAAAAAGCCAGAAAGGCGATCGCCAGGAGCCATAATTCCAGGCCATTGGTCTCCCCCAGCACGAGGGTCAGCAAATCGAGGGTTTGGAGGGCCAAAAAGGACCATAGCCACAGCAGGACCACGGCACTGGTAAAAATCACCAGATAGTCTAGGCCCAGGGCCAGGAGTCGGCTGCCAATTCCCGCAAGGGTGAACTCTAGCTCGATGCTCTCTGGGGTTTGGAGTTTCACCTTATTAAACAAACCCATGATTCACTCCCCTGACCTCAGGGTCTGAAGCTGCTTTAGCCGTTGCTCTTGTGGATGGCATAGAGTGCTTCTAAAAAGAGGTCTGCACTCATTTTTTGGGGGAGCTTGGCCATGGCCATGGTGGTTTTCATTTGTCGGGCCAGTTGCAGGCTGGCTTCTTTGCGCTCGTCTTTGTCCAGGTTCGATCGTTGGGCTAAGTAAGCTCCGATCGCCTCAAAATCATCCCCGCTGAGGTTCTTCAGGCCCGCTTCTTGGAGCAGGAGGGGGACGATCGGCTCAATCCGGGGCGGAAAGCCTTGTTTTCCGGCAGAGGACGCGCTGGGGGGCCGTGTTGTGAGGGGGGGCGGGTTTGTCGCGACCATGGTTGGCCGCTCGTCTTCATCATCCGGGGCCGATCCCATCACCGGTAAGGTGCCCAAGGTAGCGGGGGGGGTTTCGGGTTTGCCCTGGCTGGCGGCGTTGATGGCCTCGATCGCCGCTGCCCACTGATCATCAACTTCGGGATTAGAGGACTTGCGCTTGATGGTGCCGCCCCCTTTGCCGCTGCTTTTGCCGCTGCTTTTGCTGCCGCCTTTGCCGCCGCTTTTATCGCTTCCTTTCTTTTTGTCTTTGTCCCCTTTGCCGGAGCCAAACTTGTCTTTAATGCTCTGCAATAGTGAATTGATCATAGGTCCATGGTCCCGTAAGCAAACTCCATACCGCTTCTGTGACTCACCCATCCGGAAGGCAAACCGGCAGTAAGTGCCAAGGGCATTTTGTCGCTATTTTGAACCGGGGAGAGCAGTTCTGTCTAGGGGCAGTGCCGCTGTGTCTGTCCTGGTTCGCCACCACGGGACAGTTCATCATCAATAATTCCCCGGTAGGGGCGGTGCCCCCGTGCCCGCCCTGTTTCGCCACCCCGGAACCCTTCATCAACGGCCTACCCCTTGGGGAACCCCAAACCCATCCCCCGGTAGGGGCGGTGCCCCCGTGCCCGCCCTGGGTTGGCACCACGGGACCATTCATAAAAAAACAGGGCAACCACGGGGGGTTTGCCCCTACCCGACTTGATTTTCTTTAAACTGTAACCACTGATTTGCGGGCGATCGTGGCAAAGTCCCGCAGCATCTTCACCGTGTCCTCAAAGTCCACACAGGCATCGGTGATGCTTTGGCCATAGGTGAGCTGGTTGAGATCGGCGGGGATGGGCTGGCTACCGGCTTGGAGATGGCTTTCGATCATCACCCCCATGATGTGCTGGGAGCCTTGGGCAACCTGTTCAGCGATCGACTGGAGGGCGATGGGCTGGCGCTTGTAGTCTTTTTTGGAGTTGCCGTGGCTACAGTCGATCATGACGCGATTGGCCAGATCCAGGCGGGATAGTTCCCGTGCCGCCTGTTCCACAAAGGGGGCTTCGTAGTTTGGCCCGGAGCTGCCGCCCCGCAGGACCAAATGCCCGTCGGGGTTGCCGGTGGTGGTGACGATGCTGGCTGCGCCTTGGTGGTTGATGCCGAGGAAGTGGTGGGGGTGGCTGGCGGAGAGCATGGCGTTCATGGCGGCGTGGAGGCTACCGTCGGTGCTGTTTTTGTAGCCCACGGGCATGGAGAGACCAGAGGCCATTTCCCGGTGGGTTTGGCTTTCGGTGGTGCGGGCACCGATCGCCGTCCAGGAAATGACATCGGCGATGTACTGGGGAATGATGGGGTCGAGTAGTTCTGTGGCGGCGGGGAGGCCGGTTTCAGCGAGGTCTAACAGCAGCTTGCGGGCAATGCGCAGCCCGGTGTTGATGTCGTAGCTGTTGTCGAGGTGGGGGTCGTTAATGAGACCTTTCCAGCCGATCGAGGTGCGGGGCTTCTCAAAATAAACCCGCATGACGATTTCCAGGTCATCTTCCAATTCTTTGCGCAGCTTTAAGAGCTTTTCCCCATACTCATAGGCCGCGTTGACATCGTGGATGGAACAGGGGCCGACGACCACCAAAAAGCGCTGGTCTTCGTTGCGCATGATATGGCGGATGCGATCGCGGGTTTCGCTCACCAGGGTTGCAGCGGTTTCGGTGAGGGGCAGTTCCTGGTGGAGGGTTGCCGGAGCAATGAGGGGACGGGTTTCAACAACGTGCAGATCGTGGGTTTTGCGCATCATGGGTCGATATCTGTGGGGAGGCGAATGCCTGGACCGTCAAAGCTGGGTTTTGCAAGCGATTAGACCAAGGCCGGACTTGATCAAGCCGCTGGTGCAGTCAAGGGCAGTAGTGAAACTCCGATCGCACCCCAAGCAGCGGGCGACTTTCGGGGGGCACTGCCGTATTTGTATCTTGACATACTATTCCCGAAATCTCAGGCAAAAGTCAGGGAATGCCTTATCCCAGCAGCAAGGACGGGAAGGGACTTGGGGCTGACAGGGCCGCAGGGGCCGGGGTTTGGGGGAGGGGGAGGTCTGGGGCCTTGGGGCTGAGGGACCAGGGTTCAAAGGCTTCCAGTAAGCCGGTGGGATCGGCGTTGGCCAGTTCGGCGGGGACGATCGATCGCTGGAGCGAAATTTTATGGCTTTCCCGTTGGGTCGTTGGCTCAACGGTCATGGCTTCAACTTGAATTTCCAGGCACCCTTCCGGCACGGGTAAATCAAAGCGGGCCTCTAGAAAACCGGGCAAGGTGGGCAAAAAGCGCGTAATCCAGAGGGGATCGCCGACTACGGTGCGGGATTGGCAGTCTACCATCCAAAGGCGCACACAAAGCTGGGCCAGGGTTTCGGGCAAGAACAGGCTGACGGGGACGGCTTGGCCACCGATCCACTCGCCTTGGGGCAGTTCTAGGCGGGGCAGGGGTAGGGGCAGATCGACGGGGAAGGCTTCGATTTCGGGATCCGTGAGTTGGAGCCAGTTGTGTTGGCCGACTTCGATGCGATCGTCTTCGACCACGATTTCCAAGTTCAGCAGGGTGCGGGGGTCGGGGAGGGCTTCTAGGTGCAGATGGGGGGGGAGGTCGTCGCCGATCGGATTGGTGCCCAAAATGGCCCCGGTGTTGTCAAATTGGAGGGATTCGGCTTCGCTGGGATCGCGATCGGCCCCATAGGACTCCGGAGCCTCCCCTGCGCCCTCGGCCAAGCCATAGGGATCCCAGTTGAGCAGTTCGTCGGCCTCTGGGTCTAGGGCGGGGTTGGGTGCTGCTCCGGGGCGATCGTCGCGGCCTGCTGTTCCCTCAGCGTTGAAGGCTGCTGGGTCTAGGGAGTTTGGGTCTAGGGACTCTGGGCCTAGGGACTCTGGGCCTAGGGACTCTGGGCCTAGGATTTCTTCGTCAGCCGCCGCCCAAGCAAAGGCTTCTGCTGGGTCAAGGTTGGCCTCGGTGAGACTGGGCCGGGTATCGGAGGCCAGGAGCCTCTCCAAGTCCGTGAGTGCTTCGTCCGTGAGGATCTCCAAGTCGGTGAGATTCTGGAGGGGGTCCAGTGCGTCTGGGCCGTAGGCTAGGGCTTGGGGGGGTAATGCTCCCTCCCCTGTGAGCGCCTCTAGGGTGGGGGTTGCGGGCACGTTCTCCAGTTCTTCGGAGAGCCAGTCCTGGGATTCTTCCGTGGCGAGGGCGCTGAGGCGCTGGAAAAAGCGCGACTGAAAGACATCGGCCAAGTTGGGGCTTGTAGCGGCTTCCTGAGGGTTCTCTGCCGCTTCTGGGGCTGGGTTATTAGCCGCTAAGTTACTCGTGGCTGGGTTATCGGCTGGGTTATCGGCTGGGTTTGGGGTCAGGTCCGGGGCTGATGGCTCCAGGGGTTGAGCGGGCCGGGTTAGGACGGATTCCAAATCTGCCAGGAGATTCAAGGTGTCGGTCAGGGGGAGGTCGTTATCCGGAAAAGCATCGTCTTGGAAAGCCCCATCCTGGAAAGCCGCGTCCTGGAAAGCATCGCTTTGGACGGTATTGCCTTGAAAAGTATCGCCTTGAGCAACCTCACCCGGTTTAACGGCGATCGGCTCCTCCCCAAGGGTCTCAACGAGATCCGAGAAGTCCAAGAAATCCGCTAAGTCGAATAAATCTGAGGCATCTGCATCTGCCTCGATCGCCCCCAAATCCATGGCGTTAAAGCTGGAATCCGCCAAGCTGGAATCCGCCAAGCTGGAATCCGCCGAGATGGCTCTGGGATCCGTCGGGATAACTCTGGGATCCGTCGAGTTGTACTCGACTTCTTTGGCGTTAAAGCTGGAATCCGTCGAGTTTGAGCTGGAATCCGCCGAGATAGCTCTGGGATCCGTCGAGTTGTACTCGACTTCTTTGGGATCGATCGCCCCCAAATCCATGGC
Source organism: Prochlorothrix sp. (assembly GCA_049452395.1). Taxonomy (GTDB): domain Bacteria; phylum Cyanobacteriota; class Cyanobacteriia; order Prochlorotrichales; family Prochlorotrichaceae; genus Prochlorothrix. The sequence goes on from JBMTWK010000042.1 coordinate 9,704, forward strand.
GTTAAAACCGGGATCCGTCGAGATAGCACTGGGATCCGTCGAGTTGTACTCGACTTCTTTGGGATCGATCGCCCCACTTGCCTTCGGGAACGTCGGCAAATCCAGGCCATCCTTGGGCGGAGCCTTCACCGGGCGGGGGGCTGCTATTAACTCCTGGGGCCAGCGGGAATTGAGGCGAGGGGGCAACTCTCCGGGGGTTGAGGTGCGCCAGGTATTGGTTTCTAGGGTGGGGGGTTGCTGGACAAACTTGAGGAAGTCCAGGTTGAGGGACTTGGTGGCCGTCGATCGGGATTGGGTCGGGGCCGAATGGGGCGTGCTGGGTTTCTTCAACAGGTGCTGTGGGGCGCGATCGGGGGCTTCCGTGCCCTCCACCAAGGCTTCGGCAAATTCCTGGGCAAAGTCCCGTAAAAGCACCTGAATTTCTTCCGAATCCCCATTTTCTGCCGTATTGGCTGGGGTTGGGTTCATGGCAGCGATCGCGGGATTGGCGATCGCGGCATTGGGGACAGCGGCGGAGAGCGGCGGGGTTGCGGTTAGGGGCCGATCTGCTCCCTCAGGGGGTGTTGTTCCAGCGGTCTGGGCGGCGATCGCCTTGCGGTCCAACTGATCGAGGGTTTGCTGGATTTGTTCCAAAATCTCCACCGGGGAAGCGGTCACCGAAAAGTGATGGCGACCAATGCAAATCAAACGATTCCCATCCCCCGGCCCTGGGGCCAGGATGCCCGCCCCTTGGAGGGCCGCAGCGGCACAGCAGACCTGGACTTCGCCCAAAATGAGCGGCACCGTCAGGTCCGAGGGCAGCATGAAGTCAAAACTAAAGGGCGCTTGGACCGAGAAGGGCGGCAGCGTTTGCTGAAGGCCCAGCAGGATGGCCAGGGTTTCCGGATCCCGCAGTTCTAGGCGCACCACAACGGCATGGCTGGCCAGCCAGGTTTCGCTCACCAACGGCTGAACAGCTCCGGCTAGGGCCAAGACACAGCCCCGCTGGGCCACGTACACCTCTTCCGCTAAGAAAACCTCCACCAACGGCTCCGCTTGGGCGAGGGCCGGGGTTGATGTTGCTGCTGCTGATGTTGTTGCCGCAGATCCGAGGGTGCTGAACTGGCCTCGATCGAAGCCATCGCTTGGGCTGTTGCTCTGGCCGGAGCGGTAGCCGTAGTGGTCGTCGTAGCCCGGTTCGATGGCGTTGCCAGCGGCATCCAGGGTTGCCGTGCCCCCCAAATTCAGCACGGACTCCACCACCAATTGCGACATCTTTGCGGCCAATTCCTGAAGCCGCGCCGCTGCGATTTCCCCGGTATCTTCCCGCGTTGCGGGGGTGTTGGCCGCTGGGGCCGGTTCCGCCGCGATCGCCTCGTCCTCCTGAAACACATCCATGAGGTTGTCCAGCAGGCTGGGATCAAAGCCCTCTTCGGACTGGGGCAGCACTTCAAAGGTGACCCGATCGTTCCAACCCGTCCCGCTGAAATCCGCCATAAAGTCGCTGCTGCACTGGATTTCCCAGCGTCCTGCCTTGAATTGCGTATAGGACAGCAGGGCCGCGAGTCCCTTGGCGCTGGTGCGGCGAGTTTGGTGCTTACTGTGGCGCTGGGGCGGTACTTCTTCCAGATCCCAATAGCTAATTTGCACCTGGATGTCTTGATTGGGATGCCGCGTCCGCCCCAAAATCCGGTACCGTCCCTCCAAAATCTCGACGGTGGGAGCTTCTACGGGGATCCAGGTGTCGTCGCCTTCGCGCTGGAGGAGGAATTCGCAAGCCTTTGGTTCAGCCTTCATGGTGGGGGGGGAAGTCGCTCAAGGTGGCCAGGGTTGAGGAGCCTGATCTGTCCGGTTGGGGGCCGGTTGTCGGAATTGGATCGAGGCCATGCTCGGTTTGAATGTGCCATTACAAACAGATTCTGTCCACTTTTGTCAAGGAACTGCTGGCCTTGGGCGGGGGGAAGGGAAGGCTGCGCTGTCATGTTACATTTTGTAAAGTTTGTAAAGACTTTCTAAATCTGATTCCGCAATCACCTGATTTACCCATCACCCCTATGCTCCTGAAACTGACTGGCACTCGCCCCACAAATCTTGGTGTTAAGGGCGGCAAACTGACCCCCTGTCCTCCCTCCCCCAACTGCGTTAGCAGCCAAGCCAATCCCGCCGATGCGGTTCACTACATTGCGCCGATCGCCCTGGGTAGCACCAAGCCCGGTCAGGCGATCGACAAACTGAAGGCCATTATCGAAGGTCTGCCTCGCACTGCCATTGTTGAAGCTAACAAGACCTACCTCTATGCGGAGTTCACGAGCCAACTGCTGGGCTATGTGGATGATGTGGAGTTTTATGTGGATGGCAAGGCGAAGGTGGTGCAGGTGCGATCGGCTTCGCGGCTGGGGCAGTCGGATTTGGGGGTGAACCGCAAGCGCATTGAGCGAATTCGATCGAAGTTTGCTGGTTAGGGTCTTCGAGGATCTTGATCCACTGGATAAACCGGAGGGAAGCCCCTGGAACTTGGGAGCATCTCACTTTAGAAGAATCCCGGTAGGGGTCGCGCCCCCGTGCCGACCCTCTTCGAGCAAAACCGGGGCAACCACGGGGGGTTTGCCCCTACCCAGCTTGGTTAAATCGCTAAAGTGG
>JBMTWK010000043.1:0-12073 GCA_049452395.1 Prochlorothrix sp.
CTGGTGCCGCTGGCCAACATGTTCCAGTACGTGAGCACGCTCCGCTCCATGTCCAAGGGCCGCGCGTCCTACTCCATGGAGCTGGCGACGTACGACTTCCTCCCCCAGCAGGTGCAGGACGAGGTGGTGAAGAAGTATGGCAAGGCGCAGGTGGAGGAGGACGAGTAAACTGGCATCATGTGTTGTTAGACGTGCCTTTTTACTCGCTGCGGGGGCCCTTTTTTTCACTTCTTAGCATTTGGAGGTCTCGTAGGATGGAAACCCAGACACAAGGAGGGGTTTGGGGTGGGGTTCTAGGACACAGCTGACTTTAAGCAAAGGGCAAGCGTCTTGTGGCGTGGAGGTGTGTGTCGATGTGGTTTGATGTGTGCGTTTGGGGGGGTGTGGGGGTTGGGGTCGGTGTAGGCGTGGGCGTGGGGGCCGGGGTGGGCGTTGGTGTGGGGGTTGGGGTCGGCGTAGCGGGCAGCGGAGTGGGGGCTTGGGGAGTGGGGGAAGCCTCGATCGACTCCGTATCCTCCCCTGGCGTGCTGGGTTGATTTTGGAAATAGGTTAACTGCCGCACAATAATGAGGCCCAGTAACCCCGCCAAGCCCAAGCCAATGAGCGTTAATCCCAGCCAGCGCCGAGGTTTGTTGTGCTGGGCCGCGCCGATCGCTGCACGGGCTAAGGCCGAGTTGGTGCTGGGTTCCAGGTCTAAGCTAACCCCCGCTGCATTGGCTAGGGCCGCGCTCCGTTCCGGCTTGCTGCGTTCCGGCTTGGGTTGCAGGATCACTGGCTCGATCGTCCGCTCATAAACCGGCGAGATCTGGCAACGCACCAAGGCTACCGATACATTGTCGTGGCCATTGCGATCGTTGGCTAAATCCAGCCACTCATGGGCTGTCTGCTCCAGCGTTTGAGCACCGCTGAGGACGGCGGCGATCGACGTTTCCCAAGAGCGCTCCACCCAGCCATAGTCGCTGAGGCCATCGGAACAGAGCAGCAACAAACCATCCTCATCAATGATGAAGCGCCGCACTTGCAGATAGAGATCCTCCCCGTGGCGGGCACCGAGGGCTTGGGTCAGGGATCCCGAATCGGGCCGTTGCAAGGCTTGGCGATAGAAACTGCGGCCCGTGCGCACCTCCCGGCAGGCCACATCATCATCCACCGTCAGCCGCTGGCAATATTTCGGCGTAATCCAATAGGCCCGACTGTCCCCGACGCTGACCAAATACAGTTCATGGCTACAGAGGTCGGTGTTGGTCCCCTCGCGCTGGGGGAGGGGCTGCTGAAAATGCACCACCATCACCAGGGTTGTCGCCATGCGTTGGCGGCTTTCTCGCCCCTGGACATCGTTTTGCACACTAATCAAGTTATTGACCACCCGCACACTGGCCGCCAGTTGGTCCATGATCAAATCTGGAGCTAGGGCCTGTTCCTGTTGGGCAATTTCCTGGAGTAGGGCTTGGACTTGGAGCTTGATCGATCGCACCGCCAGTTGGCTGGCCACCTCGCCCCCCTCATGGCCGCCAATGCCATCACAAACCAAGGTGACATGGGGAATCAGTTGGCTATCGGGGGGAATTCTGCTGTTTTGCAGATCGCGGGGGAGGGGATAGCAGGCATCTTCATTGTGGCTGTGGTGGGGGCCGGTATCGGTGAGGCCCAAGGCTTGGAGGCGGAGGGGCGGATCGGCGGTTAGGCTCAGCAGCAGATCGTTGAGGTCGGGGGCGAGGGTGGCGATCGTGGCCCCTTGGTCCTGGACTTGCTGGGCGAGGTTAATCAGGCTTTCCCGCACGCTGGGATGAACTTGGGGCATCCAACTCAGCCACAGGTTCCCCAATTCGGCAAAGTCGGGCCGATCGACGCGATCGCGGTAGCGCGGCTCCGGTAAATCCAACCCCGCCCCCAGGGGCCAGTCTCCCCCCAGCCCCGCATACAGTTCCCGCAGCCGCACCAGTCCCCCCTCGACCCGCAGGTTATCCGGCACCAGCAAGCTGGCCGCAACCCCCAGGCGATCGAGGGGATCCCACAGTTGCAACAACTGCCAAAACCAATAGACCTGGCGCAGGGGTGTCGCTGTCCCTAGGGCTTCCTGGAGGCTGGGCAACAACCGTCCCGCCCCCTCCAGGGGCACATTTTCCAGCAAAACCACCGTTCCCGCCTCCGTGGGGCAAAGGCCATAGACCACGGGCACATGGAGCCGCAGGGGATAGAGATAGTGGTAGGGCAGCAGTTCCTGGGGCATCTCTGCGGGAACCGTCAGGGGCGTAGCGGGCTGGGTATCTAGCCAAACTTGGGGGGAAATGACCCGATAGCGGCCCGCCACTTCCGTTTGGGGGGGAAGGGTTAGTGCGGCTTTGCCAACGGCCCAGAGATAGGGATTAATGAGGGGTTCAGCGCTGCTCATGGCCACGGGGGTAGGGGTCAGGCAACCCACGGAGGGGTCAGTCAACCCACACTGTATAGCAGATTTTTGAGCCATGGCAGTATTTCGGGGGCAGGGTCAGCAGTTTTTTAGCTTGCTTCAATTCCTGACTTTCTCATTTTGCGCCCCTATTGCTTAACACTGTTTAACATTATGATGAATAAATGCAATGATTCTGAAACGATCGAACTCGATCGAAGTATCCATCCGCCTTTTGGAGCTGCATCCCAACCTGCACAGCTATGCTCGACCCCATACTTGATTTCTCACCCAATCTGGGCCTAGATGCCCTGGTGCTTTTACCGGTCCTCGTGGCCCTAGAGGCCATTTTGTCCGCTGACAATGCCATTGCCCTTGCCGCCATTTCTAGGGGCTTGCCCACTCCGGAGCTACAGCGCAAAGCCCTGAATCTGGGCCTAGTAGTCGCCTTTGTCCTACGGATGGCGTTGATTTTAGCGGCCCGTTGGGTGTTGAATTTCTGGCAATTTGAGCTGGCGGGAGCCGCTTATCTGATTTGGCTCGCGATTCAGTATTTCCGGAGGGATGACGGGGAAGAGGGCGATGGGTTAAACGACAGCCACCACCGGTTTAAGTCTCTGTGGCGGGCGATCCCGATTATTGCCTTGACGGATTTGGCTTTTTCCTTGGATAGCGTTACCACCGCGATCGCCGTGGCCGATGAAACCTGGCTGGTGTTGCTGGGGGCGACGATCGGCATTGTTACCCTGCGCTTTATGGCAGGTCTCTTTATCCGGTGGATCCAAGAATATGTCCACTTGGAAGATGCCGGTTACTTAGCTGTGGCCCTAGTGGGGCTACGGTTGCTGTTGCGGGTGATTGATCCAGAGCTGGTGCCCGCCGACTGGCTGATGATTAGCCTGATTACGGTGTTGTTTGTGTGGGGATTTTCCAAGCGCCACGAGGCCAACCAGACCTAGCCAAGGCGCATCGGTTGCGGTCGGGGTCCGTGCCCCTGTGCGACCCTTTTTTTGTTAATAAACAGGGCAGCAACTAGGGGGGAGGGCAACCACGGGGGGTTTGCCCCTACCTTTTGGCAATAAACAGGGCGCTACGGGGGAGGGCAACCACGGGGGGTTTGCCCCTACCTTTTGGCAATAAACAGAGCGCTATGGGGGAGGGCAACCACGGGGGGTTGTCCCTACCTATAGGAATTCTGGGAATCTGGGTTTGGTCTGCCGATCGCTTCCGGTAGTGCCCGCCTTAAAATCAGAGGGCAAACAACGTGCGGTGATTTGGAGCGCAACAGCCCCCCATGCAGACCCTGCTAGTAACCGGCGGAGCCGGATTTATTGGTTCTAATTTTGTTTACCATTGGCTCGAAACCTATCCCCAGGATCGGGTCATTGTGCTGGATGCCCTCACCTATGCGGGCAATCGTCAGAACTTAGCCGCCCTGGACAGCCATCCCCAGCTTCAGTTTGTGCAGGGGGATATTTGCGATCGCCCCCGCATTGACCAACTGCTGAGCCAGGAACAGGTGACGATCGTCGCCCACTTTGCCGCCGAGTCCCACGTCGATCGTTCCATCCTCGGCCCCGGTGCCTTTGTCCAAACCAACGTCGTTGGCACCTTCACCCTGCTGGAAAGCTTTCGCCAATATTGGCTCGGTTTGGATAAAGCAGAGCATTTGCGCTTCCTGCATGTTTCCACCGATGAGGTCTATGGTAGCCTCTCCCCCACCGATCCCGCCTTTACCGAAACCACCCCCTACGCGCCCAATAGCCCCTACTCCGCCTCCAAAGCCGGAAGCGATCACCTGGCGCGGGCCTACTTCCACACCTACGGAATGCCCACCCTCATCACCAACTGCTCCAATAACTACGGCCCCTTCCAGTTCCCAGAAAAATTAATTCCCCTCATGGTCGTCAACGTCCTTCAGGGCAAGCCGCTCCCCGTCTATGGCGATGGCCAAAATGTGCGGGACTGGCTCTATGTGAAGGACCACTGCACTGCGTTGGAGACGGTGATCCACAAGGGCAAACCGGGGGAGACCTATAACATTGGAGGCAACAACGAAATTAAAAACTTGGATTTGGTCCACAGCCTCTGTCAGCTTATGGATGAGCTGGTGCCCGATCTGCCTGTGTCTCCGGCCCGTGATCTCATTACTTTTGTGACCGATCGTCTCGGCCACGATCGCCGCTATGCGATCGACAACACCAAGATTACCCAGGAACTGGGCTGGCAACCGGCTATGACCTTTGAGCAGGGACTGCGGGAAACCCTGCGCTGGTATTTAGCCAACCGGGACTGGTGGCAGGCGTTACTCGATCGATCGGCCCTGTAGTTATTCCCGCGATCGTCCTTGTGGGGGCGGGTTTTCTGGAAAAATCTCGGCTTCTAATTCCCAGATCGACAAAATCCGCCCTTTTTAAGGCCATCGCATCCCATCTTTCCTTTTCCCTAAGCCTCCGCGCTGTATCCTTAGACCCTAGGAGGCTTTGATTTTTTTGGTGGCCAGGGCGATCGGAATATCACTCCGCTTTGGTACATAGCTGTGGGCTGCATACTGATCTAGGTGACGATAGAGGGCGATCGGGGCCTTTGTATGGCACGTAAAAAACTCAACGGCCATCCGCCCATCCTTCAGGGCACGCACCTTAGGCGTGAGGTTCTCGTAGGGTGTGGGCACTTTCCACTCCCACTTCACCTGGGCCGGAACCTTCCCCACCAAGCGATGGTTTAGCCAGTGGCTCTGGGTTCCCAAACCGCCAAATTCATTCACCTCGCGGCAAAACAGCGAAGCCAGCAGATAGGAAGACGGGGAACTATCCCCCGTGAGGGCCATCATCACATCATCCAAGCTATGGGCCGGACGGGGCGTATGGTGGCGATCGCAGTCGATCAACGCCTCCTCCAGTTGGGCGGTTCCGCTGGCAAACTCCGGCACTGCCCAGGTACAACCCTGGCCCCCCTTGGGGGTGCGCAGCAGATAGGTCACCAGCCGGAAGTTGTCCTGTAATTGCAGACCTGGAATTTTTTTGAGGGCGATCGCCGGGTTGGCCGAACTCAAAAACCACCGCCCCTCTAAGTTGGGCGCACTCACCAAATCATCGGGATCGCTGGCGGCTCGGAACAGATCGCCCAGGGTATCCAGCGAGGTCGGTTCCGGGATCTCCTCTTCCCGGTCCATTAAGGAAACGGTGGACGGCTGATTTTCTAATTCGGGGATCACCAGGCTGGCCTGGATGTGGTCTCGGACCTTTTGCAGACCGGCTAAGGAGAGTTTATAGATGGACATGGCGAAGGAGACGCAGCGGTGGGGGCGGGGGGATTGACCGCTAAACAAAAAGGTTGCAGATCGATCGACCTACAACCCTTTGTCTGGCAAATGGAGATTGGCTCAGGGAGAATTTAGGTGCAATATGGGCAACCCAAACCCCCAGAATCTTCAATCAAAGCGCAATCTAGAATGCGTACTTACCAGCACCCCAGCGATCGGGCTGAACCTTGGGTTGAATCAGAACATACCCGGCCATCGCCTTGAGATCATCTTGGTTGACATCCCGCATTTTGGGGAAGACCACTGCACTCTTGGTGCTGGGGTGGAAAAGCGAAATATCATATTCGCCGTCGTAGGAGGTGGGATTGTTGAGATAATCCACAAAGCTTTCTAGGTTGTCCCGCGCAGGCACCGCAAAGGCCAGATCCTCAGCCCCAAGACCCACGTTGGGGTTGGTTTTGGTTCCGCCGCTGTTGTGGCACACGGCACACTTATCGTTAAACAGGCGCTCACCCCGGATAACTTGATCAACAGAGAGAACAGTAGTATCCCCGGCTGCATTCAGGGGGACGGTTAGGGTCTCTTTATCTAAGCTAGCGGCAAAGGCACTGCCCCCTAGAAAGGTGAAGGTCAGCAATAAAGCCGCGAGGGATAGCAAGAAAGATTTTTTCATAAGGTCTCTAAAACGCATTCGTTTCACGTCGCTCCTGACTAGCACTCTGACACTAATGCTCTCACAAGCTGTGGCTGATCTTTCCATCTCTGAGCCAGAAAACGGCCCAGAGCTAGAAGCAGGTGAAAACCTGTGATGTTTCGCAACAGATTTTGTAAACTTTTTTAACAGTTGTGGTGTGAGACGGTGCTACCTTAGGAAACCCCGGACCCAACAGACACCTGTTCAGCCCATGGTCAGACAGCTTACCCACAGGGGTTTCATCCTCCACAGCCGCAGTTGATGATCCCTGTTTTGCAAGCAGTCTGTCGGTCAGAAAAAGGCTGCTCTATTATGAATACCACAAGAGTTGTGCCTAATCTTTAATAAATCTGATCCCTGGGGGATCCTTCTCGGATCTAGGCTGCTTCGGGATGGCTTTGGGGGTCGATCGCGTCCAATTGCCGCAGATAGCCCGCAATCACCTGCTGGGCCTTTTCGGTGTAAACCTCTTGGGGATCCTGGGATTTTAAGAAGGCGAACCAGCCGCGCGGTTCAATGGGGCGAAAGGCAAGGCGCACCCGGCGAATGGATTGGGTGGCCGCTGTGGGGAGGTTGAGATAGTCGCACACTTGGTTCAACTGGGTGGGGTCGGCGATCGCCCCTTGGAGGCGCAAATATTTTTGCTCACTGCTCCGGCACCCCTTGAGGAGTTCGTCCCAAAACCAGTGCCAATCTTCCTGGAGCAGCTAGTTGACGCGATCGATCGTGGGGGTCTCCGCCGCGATCGTGTTTTCTGGCAAAGTTACCTGGTGATCAGCCAGCTTGGTATAGCACCAGAAGGCAGGCAGGTTAAAAATAGCCATCCCGATGCGATAGGGCGCTTCGGGGTTGTGCAACACGGTGTAGGCCACCACCGCCACTAGGGGCGCAATCTCCCAGCCCCACAGGGTTTCCACGGGCCGATTGCGCAGCGGTGTTTGGACTTGCTCCCAGGCACTCTTAACCACTTCGCTCTCGATCACCACCAAGGAAAACCACCCCAAAATCGCATACAAATGCCCCATGGCATTCCAAATATCCTGAGCCAGCCGCTGGCTGGCCGTCCCCAACCAGGGCCAGAGATCGGCACAGCGGCGAGCTGCATTAACCACCGCTAGCCGCCAGGGAGCAGGCTGGGGCTTTTCCACAAAGAGACTGCGCATGGTCTGTGCCCGCAACACCAAGCTCACTCGCCCATGGACCGTGGCAATAATCCATCCCACCTTTTTGAACACGATGAATAGCCCCGCTGAAAAGGCTCCGTAGTGGGCAGCGCCGCTCGCCTCCGGCAGGGTCAGAATGGCGAGGGCTTCGGAAGCGGCCACACAGCAGGCCGCCACAAGGGCAATCAGGTTGCTAAAGCCCACGGGGTTGAGGACGGGGTCCAGCACCGATCGCACTGCATAGCCCACATCCCGCAGCGCAGGGCTGTGACTGGTGAGGTATTCAAAAAAAGCGGCGGGTAACAGGGGCGATCGCACCTTGCCCTGGAGCCGACCCGACAACACCGCCATGGCAAAGGAAAACATTGCCGCCCTAGGACCACCGAAGGTGGTGTGGCCCGATCGGGCAAGGCGCACCTCCTGCTCAAAACAGTGGAAATCCTGGTCCCCAAAGACCGTATAGCCCCGGTTGGGCAGCGCGGTTTCTAGATTGGTGAGTTTGGCCACGGGGTCATGGAAGCGGCCATAGAAAATATCGACAAAATAGGTGTGGTAAAAAAACAGGCACACCCCCACTAGGCCCAAGCTAAAGCGCAGCACTCCGGCCCCCGTCAGATCGCCACTGACCAAACTCAGGAGGGGGTCAAAACTGAGGTTCAGCAGCGATCGGGTGAGGGCAACCAGAATCAAATCAGGCCGCAGAAACAGGCACAGGTAGAACAGATTAGAAATACTGAAATAAATCCCGGCTGACTCGACCAAGTGGCTCTTACGTCGAAAAACCGTTTGAATTCCCTTAATCCAGGTCGCGGGACGGTACCAATTGGCCCAGACCAGGGCCATCATTTCCCGACCTAAGTCCCAGAGCCGATCGGCTAAAGCAATGCTCCCAAAGACGGGCCTCATCGCTGCACGGAGGCCAAAAGCCACCATGACAAACAGAAAACTCTCGAATTCCAAGCTTTCTTGGAGCAGGCTTTCCAAACGCGCCTTGAGGCCAGCGGGCACTGGGCTTAAGACCAGCACAACAGCAGAAAAAGTTAGGAGGATCCAAAGCAATGGGGGCATAACCTTGATGAGCAATTGACCACAGCGGTTGACTACAGCCTGAAGCAATGAACCGCAGCAATTCACCACTCCCTATGGTGCCACCCGATTCAGACAATGACATTACGGGAACCTGAAACTCCACCCTCTTGCACCTGGGTTACCGCATAAAATGGCACTAGAGACCCTTAACACCGGACAAACATCCTATGGTCGTGACTGTTAAACCTCAAACCCTATCCCTCGAAGAGTTTTTAGCTAGCCCCCTCGATCGGGTTGAGTGGGTCGATCAACAACTCGTCAGCAAGCATGATATGACAGCAAAAACCGGTCGCATCCAAGCCCGCCTTGCCTACCACTGGCGCAATCACCTGATTCTGAACGGTCTGGGCGGGGAAGTCTATACAGAAACGGCCTGCCGCACCGTGGGGCGAGTTCGCTGTCCCGATGTGGCCTATTTGCTCCCCGACCAAGTGGCGGAGCATGGTGACTTCAAGATTCTGCCCCACAGTTTTCCGTTGATTGCCGAGGTGATCTCGCCCACCGATGAAGCCGAAGAAGTTTTTACCAAAGTGCGGGAGTATCTAGAGTCCCAGGCCCAGGAGGTTTGGCTGATTTTTCCCGATAGTCGCTGGGTTATGACCATTACCGCAACCCAGCAACGGCTCTGGCAAGAACCCGAAGAACTGGTCACCCAAGCTGTGCTTCCCGGCTTTCGGCTCAGTGTTGCCGACCTGATTGCATAGGAGCTTGACAGGCGTTCTCTCGCCCCCTGCTGCTCAACCTGCCGACCCTGCTCAAGTCTGGCTAATTCTGGCGCAGCAGCAGCAAGATCACCCCAGCAATGACGCTAATGGTGGCGCTAGCAATCAGGGTATTGGCCCGGTTGAGGCTATCCCGCGAAAATTCAAAAAAGCGGTTATCCCAGCGCTTGACCTCTTCTTGCAGTTCCTGGCGCGATCGGGCTAACTCTTCTTGCAGATTGCCCACATCTTGGCGCACCTCGACGAGTCCCTGCCGCATTTCTGCCTGAAACTCCGTTAAAAGCTGACGCAGATCGGGGTCTGGGGTATTGGAGGGGCTAGGGGAGGTGGGGGACGGCTGGGACGGCTGGGGATCGGGATCGGGCATGGGAGTTTTCGGTTGGGATAGTTCTAGAGGGGTCTGCTCTTTCTTTAGGATATCGCTTGTTGGGGTTCAGGTTCAGGCTCAGCCTGCGGCTGTGGCGGTGCAGTGCTGCGGATCAACGCGTTGCATCGTGGCGGGGAATCGAAGCTGGGGAGAAGACAAAAGCAGCATTCCCAGGCCGATCGCCACAACTTACTTGGCATCTTGGCAATCCTTGCGAAACAATAGTTAACAGGAGTGTCTTGCCCTACCCTGGGCCGATCGTCCTGCCTAATCCTCATACTTCCCCCGTCCTGGCCCCTATGACCGACATCGCCGTTCCCAAAATTCGCAACTTTTCCATCATTGCCCACATCGACCACGGCAAGTCTACCCTGGCCGATCGCCTGCTCCAGGCTACGGGCACCGTCGCCGATCGGGAAATGAAAGAGCAATTTCTCGACAATATGGACCTCGAACGGGAACGGGGCATTACCATCAAGCTCCAGGCCGCCCGCATGAACTACACCGGCCAGGACGGACAGCAGTATGTGCTTAACCTCATCGACACCCCCGGCCATGTGGACTTTTCCTATGAGGTCTCCCGATCGCTGATTGCCTGCGAGGGGGCGCTGTTGGTGGTGGATGCCTCCCAGGGCGTAGAGGCTCAGACCTTGGCCAACGTTTACCTCGCCCTAGAGCATGACCTGGAAATTATTCCGGTGCTGAATAAGATTGACCTGCCGGGGGCCGATCCGGAGCGGGTGAAGCGGGAGATTGAGGAAATTATTGGCCTAGATTGTAGCGGGGCGATCGAGGCTTCAGCCAAGCAAGGGCTGGGTATTGCTGAAATTTTGGAATCTGTGGTGCATTTGGTGCCGCCCCCGGCAGATAATACCGACAAGCCGCTGCGGGCGCTGATTTTCGACAGTTATTACGATGCCTACCGGGGAGTTATCGTTTACTTCCGCGTGATGGATGGGGTGTTGAATAAGGGCGATCGGGTCAAACTGATGGCCTCCGGCAAGGAGTACGAAATTGATGAACTCGGCGTACTGTCCCCCACCCAAATCCAAGTAGACTCCCTCCATGCCGGGGAAGTGGGCTACTTTGCCGCCTCCATCAAGGCGGTGGCCGATGCACGGGTGGGCGACACCATTACCCTAGCCAAGGGCAGTGCCCCGGAACCCCTGCCCGGTTATGTGGAAGCTAAGCCGATGGTCTTTTGCGGCCTTTTCCCCACCGATGCGGACCAATACCCGGACCTGCGGGATGCTTTGGATAAGCTTCAGCTCAGCGATGCTGCCCTGCAATATGAGCCAGAAACCTCCAGCGCCATGGGTTTTGGCTTCCGCTGCGGCTTTTTGGGCTTGTTGCACATGGAGATTGTCCAGGAGCGCCTAGAGCGCGAGTATGATCTCGATTTGATTACCACTGCGCCTTCGGTGATCTATAAGGTGGTGCTGCTGGACGGTGAAGAAATCTACATCGACAATCCCAGTACGCTCCCGGCACCCCAGGCCCGCGACCACATTGAGGAACCCTATGTGCGGCTGGATATTATTACGCCGGAGGGCTATGTGGGGGCGTTGATGGAACTGTGCCAAACGCGGCGCGGAACCTTTAAGGATATGAAGTACCTTACGCCAGAGCGAACGACGCTGATCTATGAAATGCCGCTGGCGGAGGTGGTAACGGACTTTTTTGACCAAATGAAGTCCCGCACCAAGGGTTATGCCAGTATGGAGTACCAATTCCTGGGCTATCGCACCAATGATTTGGTTCGCATGGATATTCTCATTAATGGCGATCCGGTGGATCCGCTGGCTTCGATCGTCCACCGCGACAAAGCCTATTACACGGGTAAGGCGCTGGTGGAAAAGCTCAAGGAACTGATCCCCCGCCATCAGTTTAAGATTCCCCTCCAGGCTTCGATCGGCAGCCGCGTTATTGCCAGTGAACATATTCCGGCGTTGCGGAAGGATGTGTTGGCCAAGTGCTATGGCGGTGATATTAGCCGTAAGAAGAAGCTGCTGCAAAAGCAAGCGAAAGGGAAGAAGCGTATGAAGGCGATCGGCACGGTAGATGTGCCCCAAGAGGCGTTTATGGCGGTGTTAAAGCTAGATCAAAAGCCAAGTTAGTCGTAATCTGGGGGCTAAGTCCCCCTTTGAAGGTACTCATCAACTCACAGTAGGGAGGTCACGGTTATGGCTCGGATTACAAAGATTTCGATCGAAGGTCTCTTTGGTGTTTTCGATTATGAGATTCCATTGAACCAGGACGATCGGATCACCATCCTCACCGGCCCCAATGGCTTCGGGAAGACTACCATTCTCAAACTGATTTATACTCTGATCACAGATTTGCAAGTTCTTCTAGATGAGGTGCTCGATGATAGTGAAGGCTTA
>JBMTWK010000044.1:0-12036 GCA_049452395.1 Prochlorothrix sp.
GGTAGGTATCAAACTTATAATCCAGCTTCTCGACATCATCTTGGAGGTGAGCAACTTTGACTTTAAGGTTCTCCACTTCGTTGGTGATGTTCTGAAGTCCAGTCAGAACTTGAGTTTGGAAGTCTTGGTCATTACGATCGGGGGCTTGGGTCATGGGAAAGCTCCAATGGAGAGAGGATATGCACTTTTGATTATAAGACTGTTAGATCGCAGCGGGGGGAATGTACTTTAGGGTTAGCCCTTGGCGGAAAATGTCCTCGATCGCTAGCATTTCGCCGGTTTCGAGCATAAATTTGTGGTCTGGGGTGGCCTGAATTACCCAACCGTTATCTAGCTCATACTCAAAGACTTCACGGGGGCCACGATCGTGCCACTGGGCGATCGGTTGCTCATAGACATAGCCCGCTTCACTGACACTATAAACCGTGCAGCTTAGGTGTTCTTCAACAATTTTGCCGATCGGCACTGCCCCATACTCAACGGTTAAAACCTCCGTATCATAGGTCAAGCAATACTCCGCAAACTTCACCATTTGATCCCATAAATTTTCTGCTACAGTAGGATCAACACCTCGATCAATGGCTCCCCCAATAAAAGTTTCTTGGTGTTTTGCCATCTCTTCGGGCTTCTTTTTTCCCATTGCGCGGCGGAGTAAATCTGCCTGTCCTAAGGAATATCCAGACAAATCTTGAGCCATTTTCATGATCTGTTCTTGATAGCAATTATGGGTCACAATGCCCTGGGCTAAGAAATAGGGATGGCTTTGATCAACCATTTCTAAGTCATAGCAATCTTGGGGGCCAACTTGCTCGATCGCCGTCACATAAACAAGACGAACATCTTGAACTGTTGCGGCTTCAGTTTTGCAACTGACTGTAGGGGTAGAACCGTTGAGATAGCCATCACCGATGAGCAAGCCTAGACAATAGGCAGCTTGAGGCGGTAGTGTGATGGAATTTTTTGAAACAGGCCACTTTTCATAGAGCGCCGTACCCTGGGAATGAGCATGTTTGAGGGTCTTAACAGGCTTGAGCGCTTGCGCTTGGAGATCACCATCGGGGGTGAGAAAACGGTGCTCTGGACTGCTATAGATAACGGTGCCACTGGATAGGGTAATTTTGAGGATGGGTTTGGGGCCGCTGGACCATTGTTTGGCAACCTGAGCAGGCCAAACTTTGCGGCCATCCGAGGTCAGAACCCAGTCACCGGGTTGAATGTGTTCGATCGGGGTTGAGGAGCCATCGGGCCGATCGATCGGTGTTCCCTCTGGCAAACACAAAATCCCATAGGTTTCATTGAGAATCGTCTCCAATTTTGGGTGCTCATACTCAATGCGCTCCCGCCCATGTTTGCGGTTAATGAACTTAGGAATTAGCCCCGCATCCAACGGACCCGGACGGTAGAGGGCCAAGATCGATGAAATGTCTTCTAGGTTAGACGGCTTGAGGTCGCGGACAATTTGGCGCATCCCGGAGGACTCAATTTGAAAGACTCCCTCTAGGTCACCCTTGGCCAGGAGTTGGTAAGTCTTGGGATCGAGCATATCCAGATCATCGGGATCGATTTTCTCGTGGCGATACTGCTCAATTAGCTCCACAGACTTTTGGATCATGGTCAGATTTTTCAGACCCAAAAAGTCCATTTTCAGCAATCCCATGGCCTCTACATCTTCCATGTAGTACTGGGTAATCACGGAGCCGTCATTATTGCGCTGGAGCGGCACCAACTGATCCAAGGGTTCCGCCGCAATCACCACCCCCGCCGCATGGACCCCAAAGGTTTTGTTGGTGCCTTCAATGCGCATGGCCATATCAATCCAACGGCGGTAGGGCACCGGGGGATCGGTATGGGGCACCATCATATTGTCTTGGTAGCGCTTGCTGAATTCTGGGTCTGGGGTTTCCTCCGGGTCGATCATCACCTTCAGCTTGGCCGGTTTCCCGCGCAAAGTGGGGATCATTTTAGCCATAAAGTCCACTTCTTTGAGGGGAATATCCAGCACTCGCCCCACATCCCGCAGCACTGCTTTGGAAGTCATGCGGTTAAAGGTGATAATTTGGGCCACCCGATCGGCCCCGTATTTCCGCGTTACATAGTCGATGACTTCTTCCCGGCGCGAGATACAAAAGTCCGTATCAATATCGGGCATAGACTTGCGTTCTGGGTTCAGAAACCGCTCAAAGAGCAAGCCATGGTGCACGGGATCAATATTGGTAATAGCCATGGCATAGGCCACCAGGGAACCGGCAGCAGAACCGCGACCAGGACCGACCGGAATATTATTGTCCCGTGCAAATTTAATGTAGTCCCAAACCACCAAGAAGTAGCTGGCAAACCCCATGTTTTGCATCATTTCAATTTCGTATTCCAGCCGCTCTTTATAGTCGGCACTGACTGCTTCATAGGTGCCGCACTTGAGCCGATCGACCAAGCCATCCCGTGCGACTTTGGCCATATAGTCATTGTCGGTATAGCCTTCGGGTACGGGATAGTCGAGGGGGCGAGGGGGACTGAGAATGTTGTAGGGTTCGACTTTCTCGGCAACAGCTAGGGTATTGACGATCGCCTCTTCAATCACATCCGTTTCCAAGTGATCCCGAAAAAGTAGCCGCATTTCGTCGGCGGACTTCAAATACTCAGTGCCGCTATAGCGCAGCCGCTTTTCATCGGTGATCCGTTTGCCCGTGAGGATACACAGCAGGGCATCATGGGCCTCTACGTCATAACAGGAAATATAGTGGGAATCGTTGGTGGCAATAATCTGAATATCCAACTCCCGCGCAATTTTGACCAGCTCCACATTAACGATGCGATCTTCCTTCGAGCCATGGTCTTGGATCTCAATATAGTAATCTTCCCCAAACAGATCTTTGTACCACTGAGCGACCTCACGGGCCACATCAAACTTGCCTTGTAGGATCGCTTGGGGTACTTCTCCCCCTAGGCAGGCACTGGTTGTGATCAGACCTTCGTGGTATTGGACGAGGAGATCTTTGTCAATGCAGGGACGGGCAAAGATGCCCTTGCCGCGCACCCCTTCTAGATGGGAAATGCTGGTGAGTTTGGTCAGATTCTGGTAGCCAATTTTGTTTTTGGCAAGGGTCACTTGGTGATATTTTTTGACCCGCTTTTTATTCTCTGGATCGTCACTTAAGCGCCCATTGATGACATACATTTCGTTGCCAATAATGGGTTTGACGCTGCGGCCTTTGCAGGTTTTGAGGAGTTCGATCGCCCCATACATGACCCCATGATCCGTAAGGGCGATCGCAGGCATTCCCAGTTTTTCCGCTTGGCCTACCAACTGTTTCAATTGACTAGCGCCATCCAAAAGGCTGTAGTCGCTGTGGATGTGCAAACCAACAAAAGACATAGCCGTTGCTCCAAGTGCTGAGAAGGGAAAAGGGTGTATCCCACTGTAGAAGAATCTTGGTAGGGGTCGTGCCCCTGTGCCGACCCTCTTGGGACCAAAATCGGGGCAACCACGGGGGGTTTGTCCCTACCAGGTTTAATCTCAGGGCAACCACGGGGGGTTTGCCCCTACCGGGTTAATGTCAGGGTAACCACGGGGGAGGGCAACCACGGGGGGTTTGTCCCTACCGGGTTAGGGTTTATAGATCGAAGGATTGGCCGCAGTTACAGGTTTGGGCGGCTTTGGAGTTTTCAAAGCGAAAGGTGCCGCCCGTGAGGTCTTCTACGTAGTCTACGCTCAGGGTGCCAATGTAGGGCTGGGACGTGGCAGACACCAAGATTTGAATATTGTCTTGATCATAGCGGAGACTTTCGGCATCTTCCGGCTGGGAGTCGGGACCGAACTCCAAGGTATAGTGCAAGCCTGCGCAGCCTCCGGGTTGGACATCTAGGCGAACGCGATAGGGTGGCTGGGGACAGTGGCGACTGAAGCGCACAATTTCGGCACGGGCCGCAGAACTGAGTTGAATAACCACGGTTATGTTGGGGGATCTTCAGATTAGATAGACAAAGAAGATAGTAGCGGTTTGGCTGACCAAGATTCTGCCTTGGGCGCGAAAACCACGTTGGGGCACGAAAATCACGCTGGGGCGCGAAAACCAAGCCCCTACAGGAGTTGAAGGATTCAGGATTAAAGGCCCAAGGTTTGGAGGAGGGGCTGGGGGCTGACGATGTGGTTGCTGAGGCCCAAGGCTTTGGGGGAGATGCCCAGGGCAAGGGCGACCAGTTGGGGCAGGTGTAGGACGGGAATGCCGAGTTTTTGGCCGATCGCGGCTTCGACTTCGGGCTGACGGGAGTCTAGATTCAGATGGCACAGGGGACAGGGGGTCACGATGCAGTCGGCTCCGGCCTCGATCGCCGATCGCAAATGTTGCCCCGCCATGGCAAAGGCTTGATCCGTTGCATAGCTCGACAGCGGCCAGCCACAGCACTGGGTCCGTCCGGGGTATTCGATCGGCGTTGCCCCCACTGCCGTAAAAACGCGCTCTAGGGACTGGGGGTTAAACGGGTCATCGTAGGGAAGATGCTTCTGGCCCCGCAACAGGTAACAGCCATAGAAAGCCGCGCATTTTAACCCCCGTAGGGGTCGGGTAATCTTCTGGGCCAAGGTCTCTAGTCCATAATCTCCCACTAAGGCCCACAGCAGGTGACGCACTTCCGTACTGCCCTGGTAGGGGGAACAGCCCTCTTTGCAGAGAAGACCGTTGATTTTGTCTAAATATTGGGGATCTTGCTCCTTTGCGGCCTTCAAGCGCTCATCTACATGGCCGATCACGCCCTGGCAGGTGCTGCAATGGGTCAGCAGCGGTAAGTTTAAGCTTTCGGCCAAGGCAATGTTGCGGGCGTTGACCGTATCTTCCAAAAGCTGGGAATCTTCCTTGAAGGTGCCTGAACCACAGCAGGAGGCTTTTTTTAGCTCAATGAGTTCAATTCCCAGCGCCTGACTCAATATCTGGGTCGATTGGTGCAATTCCCGGCAAGCCCCCTGGGCAACACAACCGGGATAGTAGGCATAGCGCAAGGAAGAGGTAGACATGGCGATCGAAGATAGAGAGCGGCAAGGTGGAGCGGTGAAGCTGAATGCCAGTGTACACCTTTCTTCGTACACCTTATTCTCTCTGGGTGCCCCGGTGGAGCGCGGGGGGGGCCGAATGCTTGTGGGGAGGCGCAAAGCCAATGCTAACGGAGGCCGGAAGGCTGTGGGTGCGGGGATACAGCCCTAGGGCAGCAGATGGCTAGCGCGAGTTTTCACAATTGGGCAGTGCGGACATTTTATCGCTGACTTGCAGGCGACCCCGACGCACGGAGTACAGTATGCGGTTAACACACTGCTCTTCTTCTTCCGTTAAAGAGCCGGAAAGGAGTGCAGCCTGGAGGGCGTGGCGATCGGCTACAGTTAGCTCGTCAGTTTCGTTGGCCTGGGCGTAGAGAGCGGCGATCGCACCAGGCAGGGGAAGAGAATTCAACATGGTGTGGCCTCTGATGACAGAGCAACGGCTTCTCTGGGGGAAGAGCATTTGCCGGTTGCACAAACTCAACCGTTGTCCTGTGTCCAGTATGGCGGTGGAGGTCCAGATTTGCCGTGATGGTGTGGGTCTGGGGGGGTGATAATCTTGGGGTTTAGGGGTGATCAACTGGGGATGTTTAGGTGAGCACGGTGGCTAAAGCCTGTGATTTAAATCAGAAACAGAAGGAATTTCCCCCTTTCAATCTTAAAACTTTTGTAACTATTCAGGGGTCTACGAAGTTAGTAGGGTTTCAGCCCTTCGATCGGAGTCCGAAGCAGCTCAAACCATACCAATCCAGGATTTTCAGAGCCTGAAACCCGCATTCTTCCGTGACCCCCTGAATGGTTACAAACTTTTCAACCGTAAAAAATGGAAATTCTCTCACTTTGGCAGAATTTCTGTCGGGGTCGTGCTCTTGTGGTTCCTCTCTTGGGGTTCCTCTCTTGGGGTGTATCCCTCTCTTGGGACCAAAACCAGGGTAAGGATGGGGGGTGACCCGATCGAAGCGGTTAACCTGCCAACGTTGCGACGGGGTGCATCCCACTTTAGAAGAAGCTTGGTAGGGGTCGTGCCCCCGTGCCGACCCTCTTTGGCCCAAAATCAGGGCAACCACGGGGGGATTGCCCCTACCAGGTCGATTAAATCGCTAAAGTGGGATAATCCCATTGCCTGGGCTAGAAACTCAGCCGGAGGGCTAGAAACTCAGCCGAAATAGGAGGAATTCGGTTTCTTCGCGGGGGTTGAAATTATTGTCGCTGACGATCAACAGGCTTCTGCTGCCGTCGGGGAGGCGGGGGCCGAAGCTCATACCTTCCAGATTGCGAACCGGCGTTTCCCCTAGGGTGTCCGCCACATTGAAGTTGTAAACCAGACGCTTGTGAATGCGGGTTGCATTAATTTCGCCCTTGAGGCTGCTGATGCTGGAAATATCCGTGGCTCCCGCCAAGGCAACTTCAAAGAGCTTGACCTGAAGTCCGAGGGGCGTGAGAGCGCGTTCTAGGGCTAGGAAATGGCCGCCGTTGTCGAGGGCCAAAATTTCGCTGATGCCGTTAACGAGGGCAAAGGGTACCGGATCGAGGCTGTAGAGGTGTTCTGCGACGAGGAGCGGTGGGCCTTGGCCGAGATAATAGTGGAGGAAGCGGGTGCGGCCCCCTTCTTCGGTGTCGGGATCCAAGTCCTGGACGAGGGGGGCTTCGTTGATGGTGAAAAGGCGAAGGGGGTCTTCGGTGGGGGAGGCGGTACCGCTGGCCACTAGGGTTAGGCCTTCTAAGCCTTGGTTGGATTGGATGCCCTGTTGCTGGCGGCGGGTGGTTTCGTCAAAGCTGATAGTGAAGCTGCGGGGGATGGGCAAGGTGCGGAGGAGGGTGCCGCTGGTGCGATCGAATTCGCCCAAAAAGGGCTGAATATCCTTGCGATGAATCCCTTCGCTGGAGAGGTAGAGGGTGTTGCTGGGGCTGAGGGCTAAGCCTTCCGGGTCGAGGGCATCAGGGGCGAGGGGCTGGCCGGATTCGTCCCGCAGAAAGGTGACGGACTCGATCGCGAGGTCTTCAAAGCCGGTCTGGGCTGGATCGTCGGTGAGGTCGATCGTCAGGGTATAAAAGTGGGGGGTGGTGACCCCATCGTGTTCGTCGGAGAGGGCTAAGAGGCGATCGGTGCGGGGATCGTAGGCTATGGCTGAAATGCCACCAAACTGGGTGCCCCCTAGAATGCTGCTGTCTAGGCTGACCCGATCGAGCAACGCCACGCTCACATCCGTAAAGAGGCGCTCCTGGGCCGACACTTGGGGAACCGCACAGGCCGTAGCCAGAAGACTTAAACCCACAGCTAGCAGTAGTGTTAACCAGCGACGGGGTGCCAAACAAACCATAAGCAGTGAAACGCGGCAGAAGCAGCGAGAATGAGGGCAAGGAAAATCTATGCAGTCGATAAAGGGCTACCGCAGCATGAGCCTTTTGGGGCATGGCGTAGCCTTGGGCCTGCCTAGGGATGCCACCAGGGATGCCATCCAGCCTACCATTGTTGTCCGGGTTGGCGCTGTTGCTTGAGGTACTCAAACACGCTTTTATCGCCAATATCATCGGCGATCGCCTGAACCAATTTCCGCAGACTGAAAATCAAAAACAACCCCGCCCACAGGCCCAGCAGCACGGTCTCCACCGCGATCGGCAGGGTGCCCACCAAGTGCCCCAGCAGCAGAATCGGCACTAGGGGCGTTAGGGCTTTGGTTTCCAGGCGATTAAAGCAAAAGGCTTCCTTGAAGAAAATACCGGTCAAGGCTGCAAACATAAAGCCAACGCCCAGCAGGGTCGCGGGGTGATGGTAGATGTAAAGGGCGAGGGGGTCGGGCTGGCTCAGGCGCAGAATCAGGGCGCTGAGGCTACCCACCAGCCAAAATCCTTTAAGCAACTGGTGCAGGGGGCGCAGGTAAATGTGAATGGTCCAGAGGCTCACCCCTAGGGCCAGACAAAAGAGCGCAAAGAGGCCATCCAGCAGGATCAGGGTTCCGTAGGCTTCGCCTTGGGTGAGGGCGAGGACTGTGCCCAGGGCAAAGCAAAGGGCGGCGGTGGCGAGACCGGCACGGTAGATCTGCACTTCCCGGCGATCGTGTTGGGTGATGGTAAAAGAGCCAAATTGGCCTTGATACAGGGGGTTCGGTGCAGAAAGGGACGGTTCCATGGCGTTGTAGTAGCGGCTTGAAGAACGGGGCTTAATCGGTGGACAAAGCAGCAAGGTTCTGAGGAGATATACTTACCGAACTTGCTCCAGATATCAAGCCATTCAGGGGGGTGACCGGGCGGGGGGTGATCGGGTGGCGGGTTAAAGGATTGCAGATCCACCCGAACCACGGGACAAAATCCGGCTTATAGTAGGGGCTTAGTATCGTGTTTTGATGGGTCAAGCCTCTCAGGGGTCTCGCCCCCTAAGGGGTGCGTTACGGCGTTGCCTAACACACGCTATTGTGTTGCGTTTACTGTCATTTTCTTGGCTTGTTGTTTCCTAGGCGTACGATTTCTAAAGCTGGCTACTTCCCTACCCCCTTGCCTGAATCCCTATGGAAGCTCAACCCCGGTCTCTTTTACAACTGCAAGGCCGCGATGCTGAAATTGTTTGGCGGCTGTCCCATGGTTTAGATGGTCAAATTGAAGCGGCCCAACGGCGGGTTGCGACGGTTCAGGGACTGCTGGATGCGGTAGGGCCGTGGATTTTGCAGGAAATTGGGGCCAGGGGGCTAGGGTTGCTGCTGACGGAGACAGCGGTTTTGGCTGAAACGATCGAGCCTGCCCTGGTCGCAACGGTGGGCGGGAAGGCAGATCGGGGGAAGATCCAGCCCCAAGGGTTGGGGATGTCGTCTAGGACTTCGGCTGGGGTTCCCCAGGGCGATCGGGCTAATCTCACGCAGGCCCAGGGAGATCGTGCAGCTTGTGCTGATACGAGTTTGTTCTTTTTCGGCCACGATCGCCAAGCCCTAGAAAACCATCTGCACCAGGTTCTCCAGACGGCCCACCCCTCGCCGGGACACTTCCCTGAGCCGATCGCCGCCCCCGCAGCACCCCTTGACCCCACTCCGGCCCCGCTTCCCGACTCTGGGCAACGGGATACGCTGCATTTGGTAGCGGTGCCCCTAGAGGTCCACGACGAGACGATCGGGATCCTGGCTGCTAGCTTTGAGACTTTGCCCCCCTCCCCCGGTTCCGCAGTGCTGCTGACTGTGGTGGGGGAAGAGCTAAATAATTTGTTCTATGAGTTTCGACGGGCCAGAATTCGCCATCGGCAACTGCTTCAGGTGGGGCGACTGCTGCAAAATCGGGTCTTAGATAAGGCTTTAGAGGATGCTATGGCCTATTTACTCTCCCATGCGGCCCTATCGGCCTTAATTCTTGCCTACCACGAAGACAGTGACCAGGAAACGCGGCTATGTATCCGCACCTATCGCCCCGATCGGCCCTGTAGCGAGAGTTTCCAGGGAGATGACACGCCTTTGGGGCAATTGTTTGCACGATCGCAGGCTCCCAGCTTGGCAGAACTGCTAGCGGCAGCGGACGTTGAGGGCTATGGCATTGATGTGGTGCCCCTGAAGGGCTTGCCCCATTCCCAACCCGATCAAAGCCTGCTCTGTGGGGTCACGCCCACGTCGAGCAACTTAACCACAACCCAAGAACTCCTGGAACAGTTCGCCAATGCCCTCAATCAGCGGCTGATGGACTACCACAAGGACCGCCGCTATCTCCAAACCTTTTTTGCTCCGGCCCATGTTTCCCACCTCCTGTCCGTGGGAGATTACCACCCCTATCTGGTGCCCCAGCTTCAGGACGTGGCGATGCTCTACACCGATATCAACTCCTTTACCAAAATCAGTGAGCAAGTCCTCGATACACCGCAGGAAGTGGGGGAATTGATTGATTATTGGTCTGCGGGGGCGGTGAAGATTATCCATGACCATTTGGGGGTTTTTGACAAAATGGTGGGGGATTGCATTATTGGGCTGTTTGGTCCGCCGTTTAATGAGATGCGGGCAGTGGAAAAGGTGGCGATCGCGGTGGAGGCGGCTCTGGAGATTAATGCCTATACTCGTGACTTAATGGGGCCGTATGTGGTGGAAAAGGTACGCCAGAGTTCCTTAATTTCCGGTTTAGGGGTGGCGACGGGGATTCACTACGGCAGTGTGATGGTGGGTCAGTTTGGGCCAAACCATGATTTTACGGCCTTTGGGCGGGAGATGAATAATACGGCGCGGTTGCAGGGGGTGGCGGGTTTTCGGGAGATTGTGGTGATGGAGGCGGCCTATGGGATGTTGGCGATGGGGAATCATCCCTTGGTGCGGGAGGTGACCTGGAGCGATCGTCGGGAAGCAACGGTGAAGAATGTGCGGGATCCGTTGTCCTATCGATCGATCGTGGCCTGAGCCGTGGTCTAAGCCCAGAATTTACCAGCCCAGAAATCCCCTATCCCCGCAGGAACCCGATTTGCACATACAAGGCCAGGACCACCAACTGTAACAGCATCACCGGAATGCCATAGTACAAAAAGGTGTGGAAGGTGATGCGCTTGCCGTGCTGTTCGGCAATGCCAGCGGCAACGATATTGGAGGAAGCCCCGACTAAGGTACCGTTTCCGCCCAGGGTTGCGCCGTACATCATGGCATAGAACAGGGGCAGCACTTCTACGGGTAACTGGCCTGCAAAATTGGGGTCCAGAATCTCTGGACCGACAAACCCCGCATTGACGATATATTCCTTCAGCAGCGGCACCATGGCGACAACGAGGGGGATATTGGGCACAACACTGGAGAGCAGCCCGATCGTAAAAAGCAGCACAATGGACCCCAACGCCACGTTTTTGCCCACAATAAGGGCTAAAAGCCCGGATGCACTGCTAACAACGCCCGTTTTTTGCAGGCCACCGATCAGAATAAAGGTACTCATAAAGAAAATCAGCGTGCTCCAGTCCACATCCCGCAAAATGTTGTGAAGCGTGTCGATTTTGCTGTGGTGTGCGACCAGCAAACACAATGTCGCCCCCAGAAGGGCCGCTGTGGCCGGAGACAGGGGAATGGGCAGGGACTCCCCAATGATGAAGAAGATCAAAACTAGGACAATCACCCCGGTCCCAATGATCAGCATGTGGGGGTGATTAATTTTGGGATGGGGGAGGGTTTCTAGGGTGGTCAGTTCTGTGCGCCAGATTTTTTTGAATAAGAAGGGCAGGGTTAGAACCACGACTAAGACGGCGATCGCCCCCCCTAAACTGAGTTTTTGGAGGTAATCCATAAAGCTCATGTTGATGGAAGACCCCACAATGAAGGTGGCGGGATCGCCGACAATGGTTAGCAGACCAGAACTGTTGGCAATAAAGACCATCAGAATCAGCAAAGGGACGAAATCCACCTGAATTTCCTGGGCGAGGGGAGGAATCAGGGGAGCCAAGAGCATAACGGTGGTTGCATTGGGTAAAACGGCACAAATCGGCGTGGTAATGGCGACGATGCCCAAGAGCAGACGTTTACCTTTGCCCTGGGCTAAGAGCACCATGTGGGTTGCCAGATAGTCAAAAACCTTGGTGGGTTCAAAGGCCCGAACCATGACCATGACCCCGAAAAATAGCCCTAGGGTGGTGTGACTTTCAGCAATATAGCCGATTGCTTCATCCAATGTCAGAATATTGCTCACCACCAACAGTAATGCGCCCAGTAGGGCCGCGATGGTAAGCTGAATCCATTCCGTCATAATGACGAGAATGACGCTTGCAAAA
The DNA here is from genome assembly GCA_049452395.1 of Prochlorothrix sp. GTDB lineage: Bacteria > Cyanobacteriota > Cyanobacteriia > Prochlorotrichales > Prochlorotrichaceae > Prochlorothrix. The sequence goes on from JBMTWK010000044.1 coordinate 11,730, forward strand.
ATCGCTGTTGCTGCGATCGCCTGCCAAGTATCCATACAGCACCTCAAAGTGAACGCTGATCAGTGAAGTGAGTAGTCTTGATCAGAGACACTGAGGAGCCGAAAATGTCCAAAAAACAACGCCCAAAGGCGCACGGCTCTCAGTCCTCTCTCAATGCTGACGGAGTTAGCTGACGGGCTAGAGTTGAGAGATACTCTCTCGCGATCGGCAAGCCTAACGCACTAGGAAGAGGGATAGATATCACCGCCTAGGTTAGGTCTGAGCCTTCCGAGTTCGCCCCAAAAAATGGTTCCCCCGCTTCACAGGG
>JBMTWK010000045.1:0-11921 GCA_049452395.1 Prochlorothrix sp.
GACTCCCTCGGCGCTTTTGTCCTGCTCAAGCCCAAAAAGTCAAAACTCCAGTTGGGCGAGATCCTGCATTAAGGCGATCGCTTCAGCATGGTTGATGGCCTCTAGATGTTCCTGGAGGGTTTTGCCGCCGATCGTGATGCCTTTTTCGAGGACAATTTGGGTCTCCGATTCCGTCAGCGTATTGCCTTCAAGGGCATTGGAGTGGTAGGTGAGGCGAACGGTATACACTTCCCGCAGATTTTCGAGTAAATCGGGGTGGAGGGGACGGAGGGCATCCAGTTGGGTTTTGAGTCGATCGAGGTCGCCAAACATAACCCCAGGGTTACGAAGAGGTGTTGCTGTTGCGGGGATCGAGGGCATCGCGGAGGCCATCGCCGAGGAGGTTATAGGCCAGCACCGTGGTGATAATCAGGAGGGCCGGAGGCCAGATTAACCAGGGTTGTAGCACCAAGATCGAGGCATTGGTCGCCACCGATAGCATATTGCCCCAGGAGGGGTCAGGCTGCTGGATTCCCAGCCCAATTAGGCTTAAAACCGACTCCGCCACGATGAAACTGGGGACGCTTAGGGTTGCGGCGGTGATGACATAGGTGGCCGTCTGGGGCAGCAAATGGCGAACAATAATATGGAACGCATCCGCCCCCATGGCCCGCGATGCCTGGACATAATCCTGCTCTTTGTCGGCCAGCACCTTGCCGCGAATCACCCGTGCTAGCCCCGCCCAGCCCACAAAGGACGTAATCAAGACAATCAGCAAAAAACGTTGGGCACTGCTCAAGCCCGGTGGCAAAACTGCGGCCAAGGCCACCAGTAAATAGAGGCTGGGAATTGTCATTAGCACTTCCACAAAGCGCATAATCACTGTATCGACCATCCCGCCAAAATAGCCCGAAATTCCACCCATAATCATCCCTAGGGGGAACGAGATGGCAATGCCCACCAAGCCAATGCAGAGGCTAATGCGACCGCCATAGAGGAGGCGGCTGAGTTGGTCGCGGCCTTGGTCGTCGGTGCCGAGGAGGTGCCATTCTGCGCTGCCACGGGTGCCGATTAGGTGCAGATTTAGGGGGATTACGCCCCAAAATTTGTAGGGATCGCTGGGGACAAACAAGCCGATCGCCGCCGGATTTTCCCAATCAATAACCAGTTCCCGATCGCCGGTCTCTAGGTTTAGCGGCCCTTGAGTGGTGGGATAAACCAGGGGGGGAATGTGGAGTTGACCTTGGCGATCGCGCCAGTGGAGTTCCGTGGGGGGCAGCAGGGCGCTGTCTGGCTCCGATCGGTAGGGGTCATAGGGGGCCAGAATCTCCGCAAAGACGATCGCCAAATAGAAAATAATCAGGACGATCGCCCCCAGTCGGGCCGTAGGATTCCGCTTCAGCCGTTGCCAAACCTGTATCACCGCAAACTCTCACCCAAGCTTAAACATCTCGCAAAATCCAGCCTAGTACAGCAGAGCGGAAATTCCCATCCCCTTTCCAGTGCGGGCATCTTGCCCACGTCGTGAGCGAGACGCTCACACGGATGGGTGTAAAACCTATGCCTGGGTTACTAGATGGCGCTGCTGGATTCCAGATGCTCCACCATGAAAACATTGGAGTGGAGGTTGGCAATAATCTGTTTGCCCTGCTGGGTGAGGGACAAGTAGGTGACCGCATCCCGCACATAGGGATAGACCCCATGCCAGTAGAACTTGGGATAGTTATTGCGCAGATCATCGGGATTTTTGTAGCCCAGGTGCTTGTTTACGCCGGTTTCCTCAAATTCATAGAAGAGGGCGGCGATTTTCTTGAGATAGCGGGGGTCGCTCAGTTGCCCTATGAGATCCGAAGCCCGCAGCAAACCGGGGAAATTAATCGTATCCTGGTGGTCTTCTGCGGAAGGCACGGGAAAGCGGGTCAGTTCAATATTTTTCTTGACCAACTCGGCATCAATAAGCTTATGGCCCCCAAAGCGCTCATCAACAAAGAGCTTCGCCCGATCGACATGGTAGGGGGTTAGGGCCGCATCCGTAGCACCGGGGGGCAGGGGCACCATCTGATCGCCTTTGCCCGTGGCGTAGAGGTTATCGCGATCTTGGCGGTAAACCTTCTTGACGTAGCCAATATCGTGACAGACCAAGGAAATAATGAAATGTAACCAATCTTCACAGCTCACCTTGCCCTCACGGATGTGCTTCCCGCGCAGCACCTCTTGGCCCACCAAGGTCACCAAAATCGTGTGCTCTACGTTGTGGTAGAGGGCATCACTATTGGCGATGTTTTCGAGGGCCATGGAGCCGACCCAGCCAATAATGTCCTCATAGTCTTTTTTCCAGCCTCCATAGGTTCTGCGATACCCTTGCTGGAGCTGTTCGACAAATTCTGTGATGAGGAGTTCGGTCGCGTTAAACATAGAAAGATTCCAGGTCGGTCGGTGGCGTTACGGTGCGGTTGAAGGGGTAGTCCGGAAAGACAGGAAGGGCTGAAGCAGAGGGTAGCCCTAGGGCATCCTAGCGGAATTCTGACCTTTTAGGACACTAGCCTTGTTATAGCTTAACGTTTTCAAAGGGACTGGTACAATCGAGAGCCAAGTTGGGGCGATCGCAGCCCCTGCTGCACACTGCCGGTGTGTTATTCGGTGTGCAATTCAGCCTGCTGTTTCGTGTGCTCTGCTGCTACTGCCATGGCCCCTCCCGACCCCACCAGCCAAACCCAAATTAGTCTTTTTGATCTCAACAGCCTCGATTCCCCTGGGTCCGCTGCCGATAGCGCCCCGGCGGAAACGGCTGGCCTTGCCCCTGCCCCTGCCCCTGCCCCTATCCCTACTGTGCCTGCCCCGGCTTCTGAGGAGGTTGCTGCTCCGGTTGCTAGCTCGGTTGCCGCTTCTGTTGCTGCTGCGACGGCTGCTGCTGCGACGGCTGCTGCTGCGACGGCTGCTGCTGCGACGGCTGGGACTCCCTCCCCCGCTGTCCCGCCCGTGGATCCCGCTTTGATCCCGACGGATGCCCGCATTCCAATTCCGGCGGGAACCTATGGGGATGTGATGGCGATGATTGAACCCTGCAACCGTTGCCAGCGCTGCGGCCTGGGGGCAACTCGGACCCATGCGGTGATTGGGCGGGGCAATCCGAGGGCCAAGATTATGGTGATTGGGGAGGGGCCGGGGCAGAACGAAGATGAGCAGGGGCTGCCCTTTGTGGGGTTGGCGGGGCAGTTGTTGGATAAGATTTTGGCTTCGGTGGCGTTGGACAGTAATCGGGATGTGTACATTTGTAATGCGGTCAAATGTCGGCCACCGGGTAATCGCAAGCCAGAACCGGCGGAAATGGCGGCTTGTCGCCCTTATTTGCTGGAGCAGGTGCGTTTGGTGAATCCGAAAATTATTTTGCTCACGGGCGGGACTGCGGTGCAAGCGGTGACGGGGGAGAAGCAGGGGATTACCAAAATTCGGGGTCAGTGGCGGACCTGGGACGATCGCCTTTGTATGCCGATTTTTCACCCCTCCTATCTGCTCCGGAATCCATCCCGCCAACCCAATAGCCCTAAGTGGCTGATGTGGCAGGATATCCAAGCGATTCGGGCTAAATATGATGAGTTAATGGCTCAAGGTGCCCTCTAGGGCCGCTCCTGGCTGATCCTGATTGATCTCGTTCCCAAGCTCCAGCGTGGGAATGCCTCCCCCGACGCTCCAGCGTCGATTTTGTGTTGTCCCAATCTCGTTCCCACGCTCCAGCGTGGGAATGCCTCCCCCGACGCTCCAGCGTCGCTCTTGAGCTGTTCCTGAGCTGTTCCTGAGCTGTTCCTGAGCTGTTCCTGAGCTGTTCCTGATCTGCTCCTGATCTGCTCCTTGCCTTTAAATTTTTGACCTTATACCGCTGTGCCTGGAACGCAATGTCTGAACATCCCCCTGCTGTAAATTCTGTTTCTGCTCCGCTAGGGTCTCAAGCTCTGCCAGATTCTCAACATCTCTATATAACTTGGGAGGAGTATCACCGCACGATCGAAGCTTTAGCGGTGCAAATTTACCGATCGGGCTGGGAATTTAACCAAATTGTCTGTCTTGCCAAGGGGGGCTTGCGGGTGGGGGATATTCTCTGCCGTTTGTATGATGTGCCGCTGGCGATCGTGGCGGCAGCTTCCTATGGGGGGGAGCAAAATCGGGAGCGGGGTCAGTTGATTTTTGGCAAAAACCTGACTATGACGACCCCAAGCCTGGGCGATCGGGTGCTGATTGTGGATGATTTAGTGGATTCGGGAATTACGCTGCGGGAGAGCGTGGGGTGGTTGCGGGACCATGCTGAGGGGGAAATTAGCGAAATTCGGACAGCAGTGCTGTGGTATAAGGCTGTTTCGGTGTTTAAGCCGGATTATTACGTTCAATATTTAGACTCTAGCCCCTGGATTCACCAACCCTTTGAACCCTATGAGCGCCAAACTCCGGCGGATCTGGCCCGTGATTGGGGGACGACACAACTGTGAAATCGTAGCTAGTCTAAGCTAATCAAAGCTAGTTGAAGCTATGAGTCGGGAAAAGCTTTGCGAATGCGATCGATCGCCGTCAGCCATTGCTGAACCTGGGATTCTGTGACGGATCCCGAAGGGGGATGGAAAAGCGGCTCTAGGTCGGCGGCAGTGCCCCCAGTGGCCTGACCCCAAGCGGCCACGATCGCCTGCTGCTGGGTTGGGCTGGTGGTGGACTGGGTTGTTGCAGACTGGGTTGTTGCAGACTGGGTTGTTGCGGACTGGTTTGAATCAGACGGAGGACGGCGTGTGCCGCGATCGTCTAGCCCCAAGCGTCGCTGTAAATGCCTTAGCTCCTGTTTCTGAATTGTTTCCACAATGAACTCGTAACTTTCTGCCTTGTACAGAACTGCGCCGAGAGCTTGAATATAGGCCATGGTATTGTCAGATTGCGGCTGTTGCCAAGGCAATTGAACGCCAAACCGGCGATTTTGAGCCACGATCAGCAGTAACAGCAAAATGGTGCCTTGGAGGAGAATCAGGGCCAAGGGCGTTTTGAGGAGATATTGCGGCCAATCCCCCGATTGCTGGGGATCGCGGGCTGATTCTTCTGGATCTAGCTTGTGGTAGCCATGGATAAACTCGTCAATCCAAATTTCTCCGCCCCGATCGGCTAACTGGGCCAAAAACTCGTAATTGCCCGATAAAGTCTGGTAGGCGTTGGCTCCGAGGTAGGGAGGAGTAATTTCAATAATGGTGCCAGCATCTAAGGCGCTTTTGGAGACGATTACGCCAAATTGGTCCGCTAGTAGAGCGTCGAGGTTTTCGGCAGACTGACGGCGGGAGGTTTCAATTAAAACGGTGCCCCAGTCGGTGGGGTGAGTGGTCCGGAACGGGGCGGTGGTCGATCGGCTGTCGCTGCCCAGCAGAATTAGGGTATGACCCTGCCGAACCCAGGTGTCGAGCCAGAATGTCAGGTCCTGCTGTTGCAGAATGGAGGGGAGATCGGGGTAAATCTGAATGAAGGTTTGGGCGGCGGGGGGGGGATTTTGGTTCCAGGCTTCTAGGGACTGTTCCCAGGTCTGGAGGGGGGTGCCCCGCGTTTCCATATAGGCGGCCCAAGCCCCGTAGCCACTGGGGGCGCGGCTATAGGTGGAGCCTCGGCGATCGCTTCCGCCCTGGATTGGGGCCATCATGACGGTCAGCAGCAGTAAGCCCAGGGCAACGGCAACCCAAGTGCGCCACCTGCGGAGGGGATTGCCAAGGATAATACTACCCTGCTGCTCTAATCCGAGACTGTTGGCCATTAATCTTCTCCTAGCTGGGTTTCCTGGCGATAAGCTTGCTCACAGGCTTGATAATCGGCATCGGTGAAGTCTGCACTGCTAAAGCAGAGGCGTTCATGGGTTTGGAGGAGCAGGAGGCCGTTGGGGGTGGAGGCTGAGTCGATCGGGGTTGGGGCTGTTGTTGGGACTGGAGGGTGGCGATCGGGTCTAGGCTGGGTCTTGGCTTGTTTAGGGCTGCTAGCCGTGGGTCGCGGAGCCTGGGGGCTAGAGCGTGGTGATTTTCGGGCGTTTTGGGTGAGCAACTGCCGATATTCGCCATCGGTGCGGCTGGGGTCGGCGGGGTTGGTGGTGGGGGGGGGCCGATCGGCGAGCCACTGTAAAAAGGCAAAGTAAAGGGCGCGGCAGGCGGCGCGGTAGTCCCCCTGTTGCCGCAAGGTTTGGGCTTGGTCGAGCCACTGTTGGCGGTTGAGGGGCGCGGTGTTGGCTACGGGGGCAGGAGATCGGCCCGATCGCTGCCGTTGCCACTGTTGCCACTGGGGCCAGAGCACTTTCCAGAGGTTCCAGCCCAGCCAGCCCACTAATCCGCCGATAATCAGCCCAAATAGCCCCCGGAGGGACCATTCTGGCAAGGACCAACTGGGCAGGTTGTTGAGGGCTTCAGGAACTTCTAAATTTTCCCAGAAGCGGTCCCAGGCATCGCCGAAGCGATGCAACAGTTTTTCCCACTGCCAACCGGGGCTATTTTTTTGGTAGCTTGCTAGCTCAACCATCGGTGATACCAAGCGTGAGGGTGTTTTGTGGCTTTAGGCGGGCTGTTGAGGGGTCGGACTCTGGGGGTGGGGGGAAAGGACTGAACCCAGAGATCCCGCTGGGGAATGGCGATCGGAATGCCTTTTTGGTCAAAGGCAAGCTTGAGGCGGCGGCGATATTCTCGCGCTACGTCCCACTGTTTGAGGGGTTGGGTTTTAATCCAAACCTTGAGGACCACCCCCCGATCGCTGAAGTCATCCACCCCCATAAGCTGAGGTGGCTCTAAAATCAGCCCTTTCCAGGTAAAATCCTGGCTGAGGCGCAGGGCTACGCGCTCAACCAACTGCATAACCTGGTGCAGATCAACACCGTAGGGCACTGGAATATTCAGATCCACCCGTGACCAGTCCTTAGAGCGGTTTTTGACCGATCGGATCTCGCCATTGGGAATCGTAATCAAGCAGCCCTCTGCATCCCGCAATTGGGTAATCCTCAGGTCCATATTCTCCACTAATCCGGCTAAAGCCCCCACTTCGATTACATCTCCAACGCCATACTGATCTTCTAGCAGAATTAAGAGGCCGTTAATAGCATCTTTAATAACACTTTGGGAGGCAAAGGAGATCGCCAAGCCGAAGATCCCCGCACCCGCTAAAATCGGTCCCACCGGGATACCAATGATTGTTAAAGACAGTAAAATGCCAGCTAAAATAATGAAAATAGCACTAATTCGCTTGAGAACCTGGGAAAATGTGGAAATACGTAAAATAAGGCGCTTAGAAGCTTCCGGACTCAGAATACGGCTATCTTCTATTTCCCATAAAATACGGCTAATAATAACAGCGCTGAGCCGGATTAAGACATAGGTGCCAATGGCGATCAGGAGCAGTTGGAGGGGAATCTTGACTGCAACTTGCAGGAAAACTTGTAGGTAGCGAGTTTGGGGGAACAGACCTAGAGTCAGATAGAGACCACTACCCCACAGCAAGGCTTGCAACAGTTGAAAAATACGCTGTTTAATTTCATTCCAGGCATAGAGGCGGTGTTTTTCGGCTCTATTCTGGGCTGCATCTAGGAGTGTGCTTTGGGTGATCTGACTGGGCGAACTGAGACTGTCCTCGGATTGGACCTCTAGCTCTTCTAAACCCTCTAAACCCTCTAAACCCTCTAAACCCTCTAAACTAAGTCCCTGCTGCTCAGAGTCCTGTAATTCTGTTAGGTTTTGAGTGATTTCATTGAGTTTTTGCTCTTCAAAGGCCAGGGAATTCCCTTGTCGCTCTAAATAACCTTGCCAGGTGAGCAGGACTAAACTGAGGCTTGCAGTGAGGCCCGTGATTAGGGATGCGATCGTGAAGCGCTGACGCAAAACAGGGGGTTGGCGCTCCTCCTGTGCCCGAATTAAGGCAGTGCGCAGAATTTGGACTAATTCCTGGGCATGAACCTCGGTTTCGCGGCCATAGAGGCTGGCATCCTGCTCAGTAACGGTGACGAGGGGTTGCTCATTGGCATACAGGACGGGCAGACTATTGAGAAAGCGATAGTCTACCTTGAGGGTCTCGGCCTCAAACCCCGATCGCACAAACTGATTCAGGGTGTTTTCAATGGTGCGGATTCGCTCTTGGAGGGGAGTCGGCTGGGGCTGCCAGACTTCTTCGCGACTCGGAGCATTGGTGCTGACCAGGAAGAGGCTGCGCCCATCCAGGTAAACGTAGCCTGTGGCAAGGTTTGCTTGGGGCCGATCGCTGGCGGAGTTTGGGGCACCCAGGGGGTTGAGATTGGAAGGGAGCCAGGGTAGACCTTGGCCCAAACTGGGTTGGGCCGTTGCCCACACCAACAAGGCGGTGAACAGGGCAAGGAGTAGTGTCCCGATTCTAAAAGAGCGGTTGATGGCCTGAAGCGATCGAAGCTTTAGCATAGGCAACCTGAATCAAGATAAACGGGTGAATCAAATGACTGAATTAAGAAGGCGGCGGAAAATCGCCTGTGGCCGGGGTAGGGGCTGTACGATCGTCCCAGCGCTTGGGAAAGCAACGACTGAGGGTGCGGGGGTTGATGGCAAAGGCGACCAGGAAACTGGCAAAGGCAACCAGGGCGATCGTGGCTCCTGAGGGCCAATCCCAATAGTAGCTTAGGTACAAACCGGTCACCGTTGCCAGGATCCCCAGGGCCGCTCCCCCGACCATAATCCAATGGAGATCACGGAACCAAAGGGAGGCGGCGAGGGCGGGGCAGACCATGAGGGCCATAATCAGGACAACACCGACGGCTTGCATTCCGGCGACGATCGTTAAACTGATCACCAAGGTCAGGGCAAAATCCAGCCCAAAAACCGGTAGGCCGACAACGGATGCGCCGACCCGATCGAAGGTGAAAAAGAGCAGCGGTCGGTAAAAGATCACCACCAGTGCTAAGACTAGCGCGGTAATGGCGGCGGTACGGCTAACATCAGCGGGCAAGACCCCAAGAATATCGCCAAAGAGGAAGCCTTCAAGGTCTAACGTGACTTTAAAGACGTTAATTAAGATAATTCCTAGGGCAAAGAAGCTGGCGAGGGTGGCATTCATCACCGCATCGACGTTCAGACCGGGTTGCCGTTGCAGCCAGTGGATCACTAAGGTGCTGATGACTCCGGCTCCCATGGCTCCAAGGACGATATTTAGGCCCAAAAAGTCTGCAAGGGCTAAACCGGGCAGTACCCCATGGGAAATGACGTTAGCGAGAAAGGTCATGCGCTGTACGACGAGATAGCTGCCAACGACGGGGCATAGAATTCCCACTAAGATACCCACCGCCAGGGCATGGCGCATAAAGTCGTAGGTGAAGGGTTGCGTTATGTTTTCCAGAATCCCGGCCATGGTCCGATCGCCCTCAGGTCAACTGTTTCAGGATACTGTATTGATAGCATCACTGATTTTTGGTGTCCCATGAAGATTACGGTCAAGTTATTTGCGGTCTATCAAGAAGCCTATGGCCTGCCGGAGATGGTGCTGGACCTGCCGGAGGGGGCGATCGTGGCGCAGGTCTTGGACCGCGTGCTGGCGGAGCATCCGGAGTTGGAACGGTGGCGATCGGTGACGCGCTTCGGGGTCAATTTACAATTTGTGGCGGCGGAGACTCCCTTGGCGACGGGGGATGAGGTGGTGCTGATTCCGCCGGTGAGTGGGGGGGCTGGGGGATAGTGGCCGGGGCTTGGCCTAAGGTTGCGCGGGGCTAGGTGTGAGCCGAGGGCTGGATTCGGGTTCTGGGTTCGGTCGGGTGGTTGCCCAGCAGCGGTGGGTATCCTGGGGGGCACGGGATTCGGATCTGTTGGCTGGGTTTTGCGCTATAATGGGGCGCACTTGGCGTTAAGCTAGGTCTTAGGTCAGGTTTGGGGAATTAGCTCAGTTGGTAGAGCGCTGCGATCGCACCGCAGAGGTCAGGGGTTCGAGTCCCCTATTCTCCATGATTGTTCATTGGTAGCAACCCGTCACGAACTGTTGTCGCGAACTATACTATTGTCGCGAACTATGACGAGGCGTGGCGGACCAAAGGGCTGAATCCCACAGGCGGGCTGGCGATCGGTTGCCCGCGAATTTCAATGTGAGATTTACCCCTTGGCTTACCGTTGATAGACCATTACAGGCCATTACTTGAAAGGCGAACTTTGGCACTCTAGCCGCAGACAATATTCCAAAAACTGCACTTGGTAGAAACACCAAAAATGATAGGGATTAACAATAAAAGGTTGCTCTTGACTGAACAGAGGTTGACTTAAATACTTCCATACCGGGAACTTCAGAGGATGGGAGGGCTTTGAAGGTTTTAAGTGGAACATGAGGAGACTCCAAAGATTCTGAGGGTGAGAGGTGATGTTTTCGAGATAAATTCAAGGATCCGCAGCAAAAAGCCTGAGAGCATTTCCCATACTAGGGAAACCTGTTCGGGTATGACCCCTTACGCAAGGATTTTTAAAACTTGTCCGGCTTCCGTTTCCTAAAACTTAACAAGCCCCTCTGGCTCCGGGCGGTTTTGAAAAAATTCCTAAAGGTTTTGCGCGATTGATCAAAATTATGTAAAGGAATTCTGAAGAATTTTGAACCGCCTCCGATCGCGTCCCGATCGCCCCCCGATCGCCCCCCAAAACAACCCCTAGACCCCTGCGATCGGGGGCGGTTACCCCGCTTTCTCCTGGCTCCTCCCTCTGGCTCCCCCCTCCCATCCCGGCAATCTCTGCCCTTCCCCCTTGTAAAGGACTCAAATCTTCTGCACAATTTGAGACAAGGTTGCGCCCTGAGGGTTTGACCTTGCGTTTCTATGAACATTGGAGAAGCTGCCATGACTGAAGCACAAGCGGCCCCTAAGGCTAAGACAGAAAAGCCCCCTGCGATCGAGGACAAGCCCCTTGGGGAATTCATGGAGCAGGATTATCTACCCGCCCTGAAGACAGCCCTGATGGAGGCGGGTTTGGCTGATGTAGATTTGTCATTCCAGAAGGGATCCCTGCCCCAGTCTTCAACGAGCTGTTGGCAAGTAAAGGGGTTATGGGCCAAGGGGCGGCGATCGTTCGTGCTGGGGTTCCCAGAGGACAGTATTAAGGGCTTAAAGGTCTTTGCCTGTGCCGATGCAGGGTTTGCCCCCACGAATTTGGAGCCATTTCTCAGTGATGAGCGCAAAATTACCCTGCCATTGCTGGTATTTGGGGTAATTCGTCGTCTCAATGGCCAAAAGTGGCTGGGTTGGAACTAGGGGTTTGCAGCACGGGGGGGCATCTCGATGGGTCTATCCCACTTGGGCAAGTTAACCGATCGGGTAGGGGCAATCCCCCCGTGGTTGCCCCGGTTCTGGACCGAAGAGGAGCAGCACCCTTCGACTACGCTCAGGACAGGCAGGGGCACGCCCCCTACTGAGATTCTTCTACCGTAGAATGCACCCCATCCCGATGGAGCAGCCCTCACCCTAAATCCCTCTCCCAGCGCAGGCGAGGACTTTGAAAACTCTTACTCCTCTCTTCGCCCGTTGGGAGAAGGGGCTGGGGGGCACATTTGCGAAAGTATAGGATACACCTGTGGAATGTCCCTGCTTGAGAAGATTTAGCTTGAAACGCTCCTATGACCCGCCGCAAGTCGAAAACAACCGCAACAACAGCCCCGATCGTCCCCCCAGGACTCCAGACCGGTGCTGGGGAAGCGCCCCTTCAGGGGCCAGCCTTGGTGAAGGAAGTTTGTCGCCGGATTCGCGTGGCGCGGTCCTACTGGGATGCCCACAATAATCGAGCCTGCCGAGGGGAGCGGGAAAAGGCGTTAGCGCTCTATAACCAACTGACAAAGGAGCAAAAAGCGGAAATTCCCCAGGTTTTGCGGGTTTGGTTGCGCTATCGCAGTGAGAAATATTTTGGAGAGCAGCGCACGCCACCGGGATCGAAGCCGGGACGATCGGGTAAGTCGAAGTCACGATCGCGCCAGCC
>JBMTWK010000046.1:0-11802 GCA_049452395.1 Prochlorothrix sp.
CTACCCAATAACCCGTTCCCCCAACTGCCAAACACACCAATCCCCCCAGCCCCAAGGCCCCCCACAGGAACGTCTCCCAGGAATGCTGATACTCTGCTAGGGGCAAGGTCGTGACAATCAGCCAGTCTAAGCCATACCCATCCTGGTAGGGGGTCATTTGAACCTGGCGGGGGGTGGAGTCGAGGGGAAGGGTGAGCGGTAAGGTGGTTGGGGTTTGGATTTGGTTGAGGGATGGGTATTGTCGCCGCAGTTGTTGGAGGAGAGATTGGGCCTTGGGACTGAAGGGATCGGTGGCGGTAGGGGTGGGATCCGCTGCAAAGGAACTGGCTATCCCGGTCCCCGATCGATCGAGGATGATAATCTCCGTGCGATCTTGGGCAGAAACATCACGCAAAAACAGGTCAAAATCTGAGATTAAAAGATCGGCGCTGAGGACACCCCGAAACTGCCCGGATTGGTAAACGGGAGCGACTGCGGAAATGGACACGATCGGAAGGGTGACATCCTGGGCTATGGGGGTCCACGTTTGGCTTTGGGACTGGAGAGCCGTTTGATAGGAGAGGGTTTCTTGGGGGTTAAAGTTGGGGGTTTCGTGGAGGATGGGGCGATCTCTCAGCAGGGCTGGGTTTGGCTGGGAGCTGCTGTTTTCAGGCCAAGGCCGATAAAACCGGCGGCTGAAGTTCGTCGTGGCCAGTGCTTCCCAGACGACGATCGATCCAGACTGGTCAATCACCCCTAAGCTATCGCGCCCTGCGCCGACCATGGCTCCCTCAGCGTTGGTAAAGCTGAGGCTGGTGATGGACTGAAAGGACTGGACCTGGTTTTGAAAGTAGGATTCCAGGATGGGCCAGTTGTTGAGGGTGAGGTGTCCTTGTTCCAGGGCACTGCGATTGAGGGTGATGAGGCTTTGGGGAATGCTGAGGAAGGTATCTAGATGTCCAATGACTTCAACGGTGGTGCTTGACAGATCCTCTTGGGTTGCTTCCAAGGCCGATCGTTGGCCTGAGCGATAGTGCCATCCCTCCAAGAACAGGGTTAGCCCGACGGTGCTGGGAATAAGGGTCAATAGAACCAGAGTGCGAAGTTTCATGGGAAACCGGGACGACGAAGCGGCTAAATAGCATGGGGCGTGATTTGGCCGGACTGCCACGATCGCTCACGGCCAGCTCCAGGACTTGTTTCTGAAGGTGGCGTGCAGCAATTAGCAGAGTTCGGCTGTCAAAAACTGGGCAACTGGCCAAACCGGACAGTTGGGGACAGCGAATAGTCAGGAAACGCAGACAGGATATGAAAACCGAACAGTTATGCGGCAGCAGGCTCTGATGCAGAACCGGACTAGGGTCCAGTTAGGTGCCTCTCACGATCGTAGGGAAGGACAGGGCAGGGAAGGATGGTTTAGGGAAGACAAGGTAGGGAAGGATAAGGCAAAAGAATGACCAGCGGACTGCTTCTATGAAGGGTTTGAATTATACGGGCTTACGGTGAGCATTCCCGATCTAGCTCGTGAATGGATAGGGGCTAGGTAGATGTTGGACAGACAGCATGGGGGTCTGGATGGCATGGGGGAAGGATGTGAGATCGGCAATCAGCCTCGCAATGCCTAGTCCAGCAGGTTGGCAATTCCCACCCCCCTTCTAGTGTGGGCATCTTGCCCGCGTGGTGAGCGAGACCCTCACTAAGGGATGCAAAATCTATGCCTTGGTCTACTAGCCTTTCCCTATATTGAGTTGTTCCCAGGGGAGCAAGGTGCTGATTTGCCGAGGACGGTTGTGAGTCAGTGGTGGCCGGTTGCGCTTGCAGCCCATCATAGTACACCCCTTAACTAACAGCCGGTTACGACACAGATCAGTGGGGTCATCAGGCCCCAAACGTGAGGACTTTGGCAAGAGCTTTAGCAGTCTGGCGGCGGTTGCCGATGCAGAGGGAAGCTTGCGATCTACGATTCGTTCAGGTTAGGTCGTTTTTCCCCATCTCCTAGCCTACGGTCTAGGACGGTGATCCTGGCCAACTGTTTGTAAAACCTTGCCTGTGGTTCTGATATTTTGCAATGAGCTGGAGAGGATCGGGAGATTATTAACTTGAAGATCATTTTTCTGGGGAACAAGCCCCTGATTTTTGGATGTCATTTAGACCTCATGATTGAGCCTGTTGGTGATTGAGCCTGTTGGTGATTGAGCCTGTTGCCTAGAGTCGTTGTCGTGTCAATCGTTGCAGAGTCAACCATGATAGCGCGAACGATGAGTGTAAACAGTCCTCATGCAAAGTCACGGAATTCTGGATGCGGTGCTGCTCTGGACCCTGTGGCACAGTACAGTGGTAGCGCTACCCACTTCGCGATTTGCAGCCCTATGCCCAACCTCACCCAGCTTTCCTCCCCTGGGTCGATCGCCCCCACTGCCGCGATCGGCTCTACCCTCGGCGCAAAAGTCAGCCTCGATCGGGTCCATAAAACCTTTCTAGAGGGCGAAAAGGAACGCACAGTGCTGCATCAGGTGAGCCTGACCTTTGAGCCAGGGGAATTTATTGTTTTGCTGGGCCACAGTGGCAGTGGCAAAAGTACCCTCCTCAATTTAATCAGCGGAATTGATCAGCCCAGTTCCGGCGAGATTTACATTAACGATCGCCCCATTACCCAACTCAATGAACGCGATCGTACCCTCTTCCGCCGCGATACCCTGGGGTTTATCTTTCAATTTTTTAACCTGATCCCCACCCTCACCGTCCTGGAAAATGTCACCCTGCCCCAGGAACTGGCCGGGGTTAAGGCCAATCTTGCCCAGGCCCAAGGGCGACAAATGCTAGAAGCGGTGGGTTTGGCCGATCGTTGCGAGACCTATCCCGATCGCCTGTCGGGGGGGCAGCAACAGCGGGTGGCGATCGCCCGTGCCCTCGTTCACAACCCCGCCCTGATCCTGGCCGATGAACCCACGGGCAACCTGGACGAAGAAACCGGCGATCGGGTTTTTCAACTGCTGCTTTCCCTGACCCGCACCGCCCACAAAACCCTGATTATGGCGACCCATAACCCAGATTTGGCCACCGAGGCCGATCGGATCTTCCGCGTCCAGGATGGCCACCTGATCCAGCAGCCCGCTATCCCGTAGCCCACCAAACTCTGTGGCGATGTAGCCCAGCTAAGACAAGTCTCCTGGTTGCTGGACCGTTTTCTCAGGACCGTTTGGGTGCATCCCACTTTGGAAGAATCTTGGTAGGGGTCGTGCCCCCGTGGCTCCCCGCTTCGGTCCAAAACCAGGGCAACCACGGGGGGTTTGCCCCTACCCAGCTTGGTTAAATCGCTAAAGTGGGATACTCCCGACCGTTTTCTCAGGACCGTCTTCTCAGGACCGTCAGAGCGCTTCGACCTCCTCGATCGACAGCCCCGTACAGCGGGCCACCTCTTCCACCGCCATCCCCAGCGCCTTCATCCGCTGCGCTACTTGTACAACACCTTCTGTACGGCCCTCCTCCCGACCTTCTTCCCGGCCCTCCTCCCGGCCCACAGATCGACCCTCTTCGCGCCCTTCAGCCCAGCCTGCGGCCCAGCCTTTTTCCTCGGACGTTTGCAAGACGCTGTTGAGGTCGCGGTAGACTTTGAGGCTGTCGTGGTAGCTTTGTCGCTCCTCCTGGGAGAAGGCTGCAATGCGGGCGGTTTCAAAGAGTTGGTCAAAGACGGGGGATTGCAGGCTGGGGGGCCGATCGGGCAGGTCCGGCAGGTGGCGAAAGAGGAAGGCCCACTGCTCTAGGGGCGATTCCAATCCTTCCAGGGATTTTTGGAATTTGGGCAGTTCCAAATAGATGAACTGAAGCTTGTCGTAGAAGACCTGGCAGTCTTGGTCTTTAAGCTGGACGGTGTGGAGATAGTTGGGGTTATCGCGGTCTTCATCAAAGACAAAGTTGAGAATCCCCACGAAGTAGACCGGGCGAAGCTGATAGTTCCACTCTCCCCGCTGGACCTGTTCTTGGATGGGAAATGTTGAGTAGTAGACGCTGCGATCTTTGAAGAACTTCTGGTGAGCTTTTTGTAACTCGACGATGAAGTATTCTCCCCGGCTGTTTTGGCAGTAGAGGTCAAAGATGGCCTTGCGATCGGCCTCGGTTTTTCCTAAGTGTTCGGGATTTTTGAAGCTTAGATCCGCAATCTGGTGAGCCTCAGGAAGGAGGCTATTGAGAAAGGCGATCAAGGTCGCTTTATTGGCCTCTGTGCCAAAAACTCGCTTGAAGCCAAAATCGGTTAAGAGGTTGACGTATTTTTCCCGGAGTCCGTCTAGCATCTGAGTTGGAGGGGTAGCGTGAACGGGATCAATAATTATGAATGCTCTGGGCGCTCTGAAAGGCGCTGTGATCCTTACCGTCTAGTATGGCGAAAATTTGGGTGCATCCCACTTTGGAAGAATCTTGGTAGGGGTCGTGCCCCCGTGCCGACCCTCTTCGGCCCAAAACCGGGGCAACCACGGGGGGATTGCCCCTACCTGGTCGGTTAAATCGCTAAAGTGGGATGCTCCCGACAATTTCCAGTCCCTCGCCCGTGCTGGGAGAGGGATTTAGGGTGAGGGGCTTGGGGAAATCGCGTTCCTTAGCTTTCGTATTGCTCGTAGGCTTCCACAATGCGCTGGACCAAGGGATGGCGCACAACATCGCTGTGGGTAAATTCACAAAAGGCAATGCCTTCTACCCGTTGCAAAATCTTTTGGGCAACGGCTAGCCCCGAACTTTGGTGGCTGGGCAAATCTGTTTGGGTCACATCCCCGGTGACAACCATGCGCGACTTAAAGCCTAGGCGCGTTAGGACCATTTTCATTTGGGCCGGGGTTGTATTTTGGGCTTCGTCGAGAATGACAAAGGCATTGTTCAAGGTGCGGCCCCGCATATAGGCGAGGGGGGCGACTTCAATAATGCCGCGCTCCATGAGGTTGTTGATGCGCTCTGGGTCTGCCATCTCATAGAGGGCATCGTAGAGGGGGCGCAGATAGGGGTTGACCTTTTGTTGTAGGTCTCCGGGCAGGAAGCCGAGGCGTTCCCCTGCTTCTACCGCAGGGCGCGTTAAAACAAGCCGCTCGTATTCTCCGGCTAGGAGGGACTGTACGGCTAGGACGGCGGCGAGATAGGTTTTGCCGGTGCCTGCCGGTCCCACGCAAAAGGTGAGGGCGTGGCTGCGGATGCTTTGGATGTAGCGGCGCTGGCGGAAGGTTTTGGCACGAATTTCGACCCCCGCCCGCGTTTTGGCGATGACATCCTTTTGCAGGTCTTGCAGTTCTCCCTGCCGTTGGGTGTCGAGGGCATGGCGGGCGGTGAGGATGTCGATGCTGGTGAGGGGGCGGCCTTGGCCCCAAATCTGCACCAGGGATTGAATGAGGGTTTGGGTGCGATCGATCTGGCTTTGGGTACCGCTGATGTGGAGGGCTTGACCCCGCAGCACAAGTTTTGCCCCAAGCTGCTGGGTAAAGAGCTTGAGGTTTTCTTCCTGTTCTCCCACCAAGGCGATCGCGCTATCTAGGCTGGGGAGTTGAATAACGGTGGTTGTGACCATACCTGGGGGCTATATCTGAGGGCCGTCGCCGTACAGATGTTAGCTGTGGGGACGGCGGGGGCGAGACCGAGGGAAACTCGGCCCTGGACTGGGGGGGCCGGAGCGCGGACCCGATCGCGTGCGCGATCGACGGAAAGAACCGCCGCCGTCTCCTCGATCTAAACGATCGCCCTCGCCACCGTGGCCCCCAAACACATCAATATTGACCGTCTGGTGGGCCAGTTGACCCACGGCTCTGACGACCGATTGAACAGCTTTGAGGTTACGTCCCCCGCGCCCTAACGCTTTCCCTTTATCTTCTTCATCAAAGGCCACGCGAATAAAGACGCGGGAGCCTTGACCTAGGATTTCGCAATCCACCTTCAGGGAACTGGGGGAATCAACGAGGGGTTCCAATAGAAACCGGACTAGGGCGATGTAATCGGGCTGGATGTTGGTCGTCCCTATCGTTGCGAGAGGGGCCACGGACAGATCACTCAAGACTGGGCACCCACTTGTTCAAAAACATTGGCTTTTTCGAGGATACGGCGCACGGTGGGGCTGGGCTGGGCACCCTGTTCCAACCGACGAACCACGGCAGGCACATTCAGGCGGGTTTCATCGGTGCGGGGGTTGTAATATCCCAATTCTTCTAGGGTGCGACCATCCCGGCGGGCAGTGCTGGGCATGGCGACAATCCGATAACTTGCTTCGCGTTTTTTGCCAAATCGCTTGAGGCGCAGCTTAACCATTGTTGTTGTTTACGTTTCCCTTGGTGTGCGAAATCCGGTTGGCTGGGGGCGGGGCTGTGTGAGCCTTGGGCCTGAAGCCAAACTTTACCGAATGACCATGATAGCACGATCGGTTCTGCTTAAAAATCCAAGCCTGGATCCCGTTTATACTTTGAGTAAACGCCTCCAGATAGGGTATTTCTGGTCATGATGAGTTTTGTTTCCCAGTGGGTTAGTCAGTGGGTAGATCAGCGGGTGGATCAGCGGGTGTGGCCCATTTTGCGGCGGCTGATCGTCCCGCGTTCGATCGTTGCACTCCCGATCGCCCCAACCCCGATCGTCCCGCGTTCGATCGTTGCGCCCCCGATCGCCCCAACCCCGATCGTCCCGCGTTTGATCGCCCCAACCCCGATCGCCCCAACCCCGATCGCCCGCCCACTTCACCGCATCCTTTACACCAGCTTCAGCCTTAGCCTTGCGTTGCTTCTCTGCCTGGGTAGCAGCCTCGGCTTTGCAAGTCCAGCTTGGGCAGCAGTGCAGCGCTTTCAAGAAGCTCCGGGCCAGGTGGTGTACCAAACCCGCGCTAGCCTCAAGGATCAAGAGGGGCACACCTGGCAGGTGATCGCCTTTAAGCGCATCCGGGCCAATGGTGAGAGCAGTATTGATCTACGCTTGGTGGGGTTTCCGGGGACTGTGGCGATCGATCGGACCCAACTCCTCAGCTTTACCAGCGTTGTCGGCCAGAGCCTGAGCGCAATGGACACCTCTGCCGAGATTTTTGACCCCGTTTCCCAGCCCGACCCCAATTTTGGCCCCTACGACCCCGAACCCCACGTTGGCCAGTACGATTTGCGGCCTCTTTTGGCGGACCTGCGCCCCGAACTACCCTGGCAAATCCAGATCGCGACCCTGGCTGGCCCTGAGGTCCGGCTTTCAATTCCGCCCCTGGTGGTCCAGGACTGGCAAAGTTTGGCCCTTGCCCTAGATTAAGAGGCTATTTAGCCTATGATCTTGGGGTGTAGCGTTAATGGTGACTATGGCTTTCTTTCGTCAATTTATTGCGCCCTTTTTGATTGTCCTTGTTTTTTTGGTGGCTCTCACGGCGGTGACGGCTCGGATTTGGTTGCCAGATGATATGGCGGCTCCGGCTCCGGTGGATCCGGCGGATAGGGCGCTTGTGGAGCTGTATAGCCCGCCCAGCGCCAGTGTTACAGCAGAGGTTGCCCCAGAGTAAGGGACCAGAGTAAGGGACCAGAGTAGGGGGTTGGTGGTGCTGCGGCTTGGGGATGATTGGGGTAGGGGCGAGGGCTTACCGGCGGGGTACTGGCTCCAGGGGGGGTGTCCGGGCGATCGGCCTTTGTTGACCCGCTTGATGGAGCGGACCTATGGGGAACTGTTCCCAGGGATGGTACTGGATCACCTCAAGGGCACCGTGGACAGCTACTTTCCCCAGACTCAACTCTGGTGGATTTATGCCGGTTCAACGCCCCCCCAAACCCAGGGGTTAATTCCCCGATCGCCCCCCAACCCGATCGCCGGTCTGTGGCTGGGGTCGGCGGTGGATCAAGTGGGCGGCGATCGCCATAGCCATATCTTTCTGCTCTATGTGAGTCCGGACCACCGTCGCCAAGGATTGGGGCGCTATTTGCTGGCTCAGGCAGAAGGTTGGGCAAAGAAAAATCACGATCGGCAAATTACCCTACAGGTTTTCTGCGACAATCAATCTGCTTTAGCGCTCTACCAGAGCCAAGGCTATCGCCCCCAAGTCCTCACCCTGGTGAAGCCTTTGTGCCCGACTGACGAGCAGCCGTAGGAAAGGCCATGGCCTGCCTTGTGTTCTTTGCTGCCCCTGTCTTTATGACTGTGCGCGATGCCTGTGTGCGATGACTTTGTGCAATAACTTTGTGCGATGCCTGTGTGCAATAACTTTGTGCGATGACTGTGCGCAATAACTTTGCGCGATGACTGTGCGCAATAACTTTGCGCGATCGCCCAGCCTAGATCCTCCCGATCCCCCCGTCCGACGATCTGCCCCTGCAACACCTATGACCCACGAGGATAGTTTTAAGCCCGAAGAAACCCTAAATGAAGACTTGGCAGATCTAGATAGCCCCTTGGATCAACCCGTGGAAGCCGTTCCCGAAATTGATCCTGAGGCGATGCTGGCCTTGCTTCAGTCCCCCGACTCCCAACAGCGCATTTTGGCGACCCGTGCCTTTTGTGAACTCCAGGATCGGCGGGCTATTCCCCCTTTGATTGCGCTGCTTCAGGATCCCTGCCCGATGGTGCGGGTGAGTGCAGCCTATGCCCTGGGGCGGAACCCCAGTGAGACCGCGATCGATCCCCTGATGGGCCAACTGCGGCGGGACTGGAATGGCTACGTGCGCAAGGGCGTGGTCTGGGCCATGGGCAACTGCGGGGACCAGCGCTGTTTGCCGGTGTTGGTGGAGACGCTCCAGACGGATATTGCGGCGGTGCGGCTGTGGGCGGCGAGTGCCTTGGGGCAGTTGGCTACGGTGGGCCAGGAGGCGATCGTGGCGGTGATTCAGCCTTTGGTGGAGGCGCTGCGGGGGGATCCGGTAGCGGTGGTGCGTAGTAATTGCGCCTGGGCTTTGGGCCAAATTGGCCGGGAAATCCCCATGGATGTGACCTATGCCAATCTGATCGATACGTTGCTGGATGTGTTGGTCCAGGATGATGACTTGAGTGTGCGGGAGGATGCAAAGGACTCGCTGTTGCGGGTGGGGGATCCCCGTGCGCTTCAGGTAATTGAGGATTTGGAGCAGGAGGGGTCGCTTTGGTAGAGTTGTCTCGGTCGGGGCTATCTCGGTTGGGCTGTGCCCTTGGCGAACGGCTCAAGCACGGCCAAAGCGCTATAAAATAGGTCAGATCATTAAAATTTGTATACGAGGGAGAGTTATAACCATGGCTGGCGAAATCGTCACGATCTCGATCGTTCTACCCATTCTGGTGATGTTGGGAATGTCCCTGGGGGCGCTCCTGCTCAAAATCCAGGGCGGTGAAGGCTAGGACAGCCGTTTAAGTAAAGTTTTGGCGATCGGTGCCGATCGTTGGACATAAACCGGGGGTTGGAGGTTGGCCTAGGGGCGCTCTGGCCCCTTTTTCGTGGGCGATCGGTGGGAGATCGGGGGTTGCGCTACCTCTCCCCATCAGCAAGATGCCCCCCCTAGCGGGGGATGGAGTTCCCGCGTTCTGGCCCTCGGAACCCCTAGACCGACGCGATATAATGGCCCCGGAGGCAGCCGCTGCCCCTTGGGGGGTAGGGTTACGGTTGCTCCGGTTGTGTCCAGACCTTGGTGAACTTGCCTTTGCACTGGGGTTGAGGGCTGACCTTTGACAGTGGTGTTGAACGTGATTTGCGTTTTGGTGTGCGAGGAGATGCTCAATTTATGACGGATTTAACAAAAGCAGACCTACGGGAACGGCTTGGCAATATCGATCAAATTCGGGATATTCTGTTTGGCCCTCAAATTCGTGAATTTATGGGTCGTTTGGAACAGCTAGAGCGCACCCTGACCAACCAACATCAGGAACTGCGCACCCGCATTGATGACGTGCGCCAAACGGTGACGGCGGATCTTCGATCGGAGCTGGATGCGCTGGAGAAAAAGCTGCGCAACAGCGTTGTCAAGGACGAAGAGGAAAAACAGGATATTCGCCAGCAAATTGATACCCTCAACAAGCGACTGGGGACGGTGGCGGATGAGCTAGAAGATGCCCTAGAGGAGGAGATTAATGGCACCCTCGACACCTTGACGCAACGCCTAAAAGAGGCTGCGACCAAAAACGAGGAGGAGAAGTTTGAACTGCGCCAACAATTGGATTTGCTGAGCAAAAAGCTGAGTAGCAATGTGGAGGCGTTGGATGAGGCGATCGAAACCCAAACCAGCCACCTGCGGGAAGATTTTGAGTCGAGCCGGGATAGCCTGCGGGATGAACTGAGCGATCTGCGGACTCAAATTTTTGAGGAATTAGAGCGCTATGTCTCGATGCTCAGTGAGGTGAAAATCTCCAAGGATGACATGGCGGAGTTGCTGTTTGAGCTGGGTTTGCGGCTGAAGGGTACGGAATTTGTGCCGAAGCTGCAAGAGATGGGGAGTTTGGCCGAATCTAGCCCAGAACCGAAGTCGATCGAGCCGGATCCGACCGATGCTGCTCCGGGTCGCCCCAGCCGTAGCAGTCGCCGTACCTCCCAGAAGTAGACGGGCTTTTGGGGTACATCTCACTGCGGTTCATTCGCCAAAGTGGGATGCACCCTCCCTTGAGTGTCAGGGAAATGAGAAGGCCGATTGCAAATCGGCGCTCCCAGGGGGCTTTTCAGGGGTCTGTGGGACTCAGCGCGAGTTTTCTAAGCGAGTTTTCTAAGATCTTCTCAAGCTTCTGTTTCTCCCCACCGCTCTGGCCCCTGTATCCTAGGGCCAACGTATTGCCGAGGTGTCCGATGGCCGACGATCGATCGCCCC
The DNA here is from genome assembly GCA_049452395.1 of Prochlorothrix sp. Taxonomy (GTDB): domain Bacteria; phylum Cyanobacteriota; class Cyanobacteriia; order Prochlorotrichales; family Prochlorotrichaceae; genus Prochlorothrix. The sequence continues at coordinate 10,722 of JBMTWK010000046.1, forward strand.
ACTCCCCCCGATCACCGGGGGACTACACCTTTGAAACCTTTGTGGACCTGCTCACCCGGTTACTGGGCGAGACCCAGGGCGGCAAAGTTCATGTTTCCCTTGCCTTTGATGATCCCGCTGGGGATCCGGGGGAGCAGCTTTTCTCTGCGGCTCCGTTGGCAGCGGCGGCTGAAGCGGTTGCCGGATCGGTGTTTGAGTCGGCTGATGAACCGGCTGATGAATCCGTTACGGGATTAGTTGCTGGCTCGGTTGTGGAATGGGTTAAGGTGTCCCCGGTGCGGTCCTCCCCAGACCCGTCTCCAGACCCGTCCCCCGCACCGTCCCCCGCACCGTCCCCGCTTGCTCCAGCCGGAGTAGACCGGGTTCCGCCGATCGTCCTTGCTGCTCCTGCCGTGACTTCAGACCCTGCTGCTTCTGGGGCTGCCCCCAGCCCCCAACCCACTCCCCCCGGCCCTCCGCCAAACTCGCCTTCTCCCGATTCCCGTCCCGATCCCCAATCTGCTCCCCAATCCGCTGCGATTAGCCCGACGGCTGCGTCGTCCCTGCCTTACCATCGCCCCCCTACGTTTATGGCGAGTGACTACCATCGCGGCAGTACTGCCCGATCGGGCGCAACCCGATCGACCCCGATCGGCCCCGGAGCGCCCCGCGTCACCCCGGCCAGTAGCCATCCTCGCCCTTCCACCTCCCTGAACCAAGCGCTGCACCAATGGCAGGGATCGATCCAGCACCTAGAGGCCCAACGTTACGATCCCGATCGGCTGCTGCGGCTGCTGTTGCCCGCCGTTGCCGAAACCCTGCGCCATCACATCCACGATCGCCGCAGTTCCCTCGCCCATCTCCTCACGGCGGAGGTGGATCTGTCGGTGGAGGAACGCCTTTACCAAGAAGAAGAAGCCCTGCTGGAAGCCTTACGCCCCACGCTCCACAGCGCCCTAGGCGAGTATTTTGCCGAAACTTTGCGCCTGCTCAACCAATCCCTCCATCCCGATGGGAACAGCCCCCGATCGGCACCGGGACTGTTAGGGGCGTGGCACCGCTCCCATCCTGCCTCCCCCAGCGCGGATCCGCCCTTTCAGCC
>JBMTWK010000047.1:0-11736 GCA_049452395.1 Prochlorothrix sp.
CTCCCCCGCAGACCACTTACATAAGAAGACCCGCAACCCATCCACCGCTCCCCAAACACACCCCAGCCCTACCCATAACCCAAACCCACCTACCAACTAGAAGGTATGTCATAAAATCACTCAACTTCCCCGTTCCGGTGCTGCCCTCCCTGGGTCATGCCGAGCCACAACACCCCCCAGCAACCCATGCTCACCACCCTACGCCCCACCTTGCCCCAACTGGAGCTAACCCCCAACAGTGCCCTGCTGTTGCGTGGGTTGAGTTGGGCAGATTACCTACAACTGCTCCAAGCCTTGGGAGACGATCGCCCCACGCGCTGTACCTTTAGCCAAAGCTGCCTAGAACTGCGGATGCCGAGTCGCCACCGTGAAATTGTGAACCGTCTCCTCGCCAAAATTGTGGTCGCCCTCGTGGAAGAGTGGGGGGGCAATGTGCGGGACTTAGGATCCAGCACCTGGAACCAGCCCCAATTTGCCCAGGGAGCAGAACCCGATAGCTGCTTTTACATTCAAAATGCCGATCGCATCCAAGGACTTAACCCCCAAATCCCCGACAACCTTCCCCCAGACCTGATTATCGAAGTGGATATCGCCAGTTCTTGCCAGCGACGCTTGCCCCTCTATGCCACCCTGGGCGTTCCAGAAATCTGGCTCTACCAAGGCAGCAACCTTGCCGAGGGCACGATCGTCATCCTGGGACTGGGACACGAAGCCACCGCCCCCAGCCCCGCAGCCTACAGCCCTCAACCCGCCAGCCTTGCCTTCCCTGCCCTCTCTCCCCAACAGCTCCAAGCTTGGGTTCAGCAAGGCGCGGAGCAGGGGGATATTCCCCTCCTACGTCAGGTGCGGCAATTTTGTCGCCAAACTCCCTGAATTCCACCCTCAGGGTTAAGCCAAGGTCCAGCAGAGGGGATCAACCAGCCCCTAGTGAGCAACTCTTGATACAGTCTGTGAAATTTCCTTTAGGAAGATTGCGCAGTTAGTAAAATAATTTATAAGCTTGGAGCGTTGCTGTCCTGTCCGGACGATCGCCCCAAAAGCTCTCTTTTTTCTGATTCAATCTCAATCCTGGGGGTAGCCCCCCCTTCCATCCCACCACAGCGAGGTCATAAAAATTCCTGAATGGCTCAGTACACAAACAACTCCCGACGGCCTACTCGTGATCTGCCCCAAATTAATGAGCGGATCCGTTTCCCAAAAATCCGTGTTGTTGATACTGACGGTCAACAACTGGGCATCCTGAGTCCCCGGGAAGCCCTCAAAATTGCTCAGGAAAAAGAGCTAGATTTGGTGCTTGTGAGCGACAAAGCCGATCCCCCGGTTTGCCGCATCATGGACTATGGCAAATATAAGTTTGAGCAGGAAAAACGGGCCAGGGAAGCCAAAAAACGGCAACATAACGCCGAAGTCAAAGAAGTGAAGATGCGCTACAAGATTGATGAACACGACTACCAAGTGCGGATCAACCAGGCGCGTCGGTTCCTCAAAGCAGGCGACAAAGTTAAGGCCACCATCACCTTCCGAGGGCGTGAGATCCAGCACAGCGACTTGGCCCAAAGTCTCTTGCAGCGCATGGCCACGGATCTGCAAGAGTTTGCAGAGGTTCAGCAGGCTCCCAAGAAAGAAGGCCGGAACATGATGATGCTGCTCACCCCCAAAAAGCAGGCATAGGCCCGATCGGCTGGCGCAAGCCTTTCCCCCCGCTCCCTAGACTCCCCCAATGGGCAGGCACCCGATCGCACCCAGGCAAACCCAGGGGCCATCCCGCCGCCCAGAGCCGTTGCCCTGGATAATTGTTACAGAATGTTACAAAAATGCCGTCATGATGGGATGCCAGCTTGACAGCTTTCCAGTCCAGCCGGTATGGTACTCTCCATACCCGGGTAAGTCGGTAGTAAATTCCATGCAAGACAAGCAGAAGAAGGTAACGCTCTACATTCCCCCTGAGTTACACCAGCAACTAAAAATCAAAGCCGCCATTGAGGCGGAGCCAATGTCCTCCCTCGCGGAGCGAGCCATTAGCTTCTACCTCCTTCACTCTGAAGTCGTAGACCGGGTTGAAGCCCACGGTCACACCCACCAAGTCTATGACTGCCCCAGTTGTGGCACCTCAGTGGTTCTCCGGGATGGTAAACTTGTCGCCCTCAGCGACCAAGCCAGCATCCTACCCGATGATGAAGAGTTGTCTGTACCTGCCGCCTACGGCAGTGGCTACGGGACTCCCACCAAGGGAGAAGAAGAGTTAGTCGTCTGTTGAAGTTCGGGTTGGGGGCCGCACTCCGGCTTGTGACTCCCTACCTGGCTCCGTCAGCCCGTATGGAATCACTCCACTAGTTCTGTCCAATGGGTTTCTAGGGTTTGGATTATGAAAGAAGAGCTAAACGTTCTCATCAAAGCTCAATATCCTCTGATCTACCTGGTCACCTACGAGGAAGAGCGAGCTGAACAAGAAATTGCCCGCATTCTTCAGCAAGACCACGCCCAACGGCGGCTCTTCATTTGGACGGAAACCCTAGGGGCGATCGAATACGGCCAGCCCCGCAGCAGCCCTAACCACAACACCCTATCTCCCCAAGCGGCGATCGATCGCGTCATCCGCGACACCGAACCCGCCCTCTATGTCTTTAAGGACTTACACCCCTTTTTAGACAGCCCCACCGTCATCCGTCGCCTTCGTGATGCCATTTCCAGCATCAAAGGCACCGACAAAACCATCCTGCTAATGTCCCCGGTCCAAAAAGTGCCGGTGGAACTGCAAACCGAGGTGGTCGTCCTGGACTTCGCCCTGCCCAATCTCCAAGCGTTGGATCAGGTGCTGTCCCAGCGGCTACACCACAACAGCGACAAGTCCGAGCAGCCCACAGCGCCCCTTAGCTCCGATGCACGGGAAAAGTTGCTGAAAGCCGCCCTCGGTCTCACCCGCGACGAAGCCGAGAAGGTCTACCGCAAAGCCCAAGTGATGCGCGGTCGCCTCACAGAGGCTGATGTCGATGTCGTGCTCTCGGAGAAGAAGCAACTGATTCGCCGCAACGGCATCCTCGACTACATTGAAGAGGATGAGACCATCGAGTCTGTCGGTGGTTTGGAGGAACTCAAGCATTGGCTCCGCCAGCGCTCCAACGCCTTCTCCGAAAGCGCCCGCCAGTACGGCCTGCCCCAACCCAAGGGCATGTTAATCCTGGGCGTTCCGGGCTGCGGCAAGTCCCTCATTGCCAAGACCACATCCCTGCTCTGGGGCTTACCCCTCCTGCGGTTGGACATGGGTCGGGTCTATGACGGGTCCACCGTAGGCCGATCGGAAGCCAACCTGCGCGGTGCCCTCAAAACGGCTGAATCCATCTCTCCTTGTATTCTCTTTATCGATGAGCTGGACAAAGCCTTTGCCGGAGGAGCCGGATCGGCAGACTCCGACGGGGGAACCTCAAGCCGTATCTTCGGGTCATTCCTGACCTGGATGCAGGAAAAAACCCTCCCGGTGTTTGTGATGGCCACCGCGAACCGCATTGAGCGTCTACCCGGTGAGTTTCTGCGCAAGGGTCGGTTTGACGAAATTTTCTTCGTAGACCTGCCCACCCCCGAAGAGCGCAGCACCATCTTCCGGATTCACATTCAAAAGCGTAACCGTGACCTAGAGCGCTTTGATACTGAGCAGCTCGCCAAGATTTCCGATGGGTTCTCAGGCGCTGAAATTGAACAAGCCCTGATCTCCGCCATGTACGAGGCTTTTGCCCAAGGGCGTGAGTTTACCCAACTCGATATTATTGCGGCCATTAAATCGACCCTGCCCCTGTCTAAGACGATGAGTGAACAAGTTGCCGCCCTCCGCGACTGGGCACGGCAACGGGCACGGCCTGCCGCCTCCGCCGTAGCAGAATATCAACGGCTGGAGTTCTAAAAGCTTCCCCCCGAATTTTCCCGATCGGGGGAAAGGCTGGTAAACCCGATTACCAGCGCATTGCAAGATACCTGGTTCGCCAGGACTATTGATTCCCAACTCACTGTTGTTCTTATATTTCTCACTGGAGGAAATTCCTATGTCTCACTTCAGCACCCTGCGGACCAAAGTCACCGATGCTGCCATCCTCACCACCTCCCTCCGGGATCTGGGTATCGAAGTCAAGACCGAGGCTGATGTGCGCGGTTACAATGGCCAGCAAGTTCGCGCTGACATCGTTGCCGTCCTGGAAGGTGACTATGACCTAGGCTGGTCCCGCAATGCCGATGGGTCTTTCGACCTGATTGCTGACCTCTGGGGTGTTGCTAAGAAGCACAACCAGACTGAGCTGATTAATTCCATTAACCAGAAATACGCCATCAACAAGACGCTGACGGAAGTGAAGTCCTCCGGTCTGCAAAATGCCAATGTGAAGTTGGTTGTTCAATAAACTTTCTTTTTGCGCGTTCCCGAATCTGTGGGCCAGTTCCAATGGTGAGCTGGCCCACTTTTTTGTCTTCGTTTAGGGGGTGTCTTCGGTGGGCTAGTCGATTCAGGCATCAGTTTTACACCCATCAGTGTGAGCGTCTCGCTCACGACGCGGGCAAGATGCCCGCACTGGAAAGGGGGTGGGGGCTTCCAAGCTGCTGGATTAGGTTCACTTAACGATCGCGGCGGGCCTCGCGGGCCAAATCCAGGCTGCGACGATCGAGGTGTTGCACCAACCGCAAGGGCATGGGGTCGCGGCTGAGGTAGCGGCCATAGGCCGCATTGAGGTAAGGCCGGTAGGCATCCGAGTCCGTCAAATAGGTGGTCATAAAGGCCAAGCCCAGCGCCTTCATATAGTCTTGGGCCACCGTTGGATCCGGACCCAACAGGGCCGGGGGCACCGCAAAGACGGATTGTTCCGGCGGCAGTTCTTCCAAGACGGAAAAGTGACTGCCCTGCTCTAGGAGCGCCAAATAGCGATCGGGGGCGGGGGAGTCGGCATCCCGCTGGGCATCCGCTGCCAACAGGTCCGCAAAGGCATACAACTGCTCCGGCCCAGGGGGCACCACCACATCATTGCCACTGGAGACCATCAACAAGGGTCGATCTAAATAAGCCAAGCCCTCCGGACCAAAGGCCGCACTGGTAAAGGGGTTCATGGCCATCACAGCTTTGATGCGCGGGTCGCCAAAGTCGAGGCGACGATCGAGGGGCTGGAAGACTTCGCCGTAGAGGGCACGGGGGCGCGGTAGGGCGCTATCGGGTGAGCCGAAGGGGAGGAGTTGGGAGGGCAGGGGAACCTGGGGCGCAAGCTCCAAAATGCGGCACTGAAGCAGGAGCGACAGGTTGAGGGAGCGCCCTAGGCGATCGGGCGGGGCACAGATTTGGGTCATGGCGGGAAAGCTGACCTGTGCGCCCCCCATGGCAAGGGCCGTGTAGGCTCCAAAGGATTGCCCCGCAATGCCGACCCGATCGAAGTCAAACCGGCCCCGCCAGCGCAGGTCTAAGCGGGACATGGTGTTGAGGCGATCGAGAACCAAACGCACATCCTCTAGGCGATCGAGGGCTTCCCTGGGCTGGGCCTGGGTCAAGCCCGCAAACACGTTCCGCACCAGGGTTTCATTGCTGCCCACATGTTCCGGCACCACCACCACAAAGCCATGGGAGACCCAATGCTCCGCCAGATACTGCATGGAGGTGCGATTGTTGCCCACGCCATGGGACAGAATAATCACTGGAGCCGGTTGGGCGCGTTGGGGCACATAGAGATCCGTGGGGATGGGCCGATTGCCCCGCTTCGCATCCTGCCACTCAAAGGTATAGGTGTCCCAGGTAAAAACCCCCGGCTGGCGCAAATCGGGCATTTGGCTAAAGTCGGTTCCGTTGCCGATCGCCTCCTGCTGGGCCGTCGCCGCCACCGCCTCCACCAAGGCTTGGCGATCTTCAAAGAAGAGGTGAACCGCTTCCTGGGCCAGAGCCAAGGCCGATCGCAGATCCATGCGCAGCTCTGGGGTGGGAAATTGGCGCAACATATTGACCAAGGTCAGCCCCTCCGGCGACACCGCCGCATTGACCACCGCCGCCCGCAGGGCGATCGCCCCATTCTGGCCCGACCCCGTTTTGAAAATTTCCCCCATTTGGGCCAAAATCACATCACCCGTGGGGCTATAGGCTAAATAGGAAACAACAGTATGGCTCAGGTTCACCGGCTGGCGCAGGAGATCCCGTAGCTCCCGTTGTTGGACCGGAGTGGCAATGCGCAAATAGGAGTCCAGTTCCGGGGTCGTCTCCCCCGTGGCGGCATAATGCTCCAAATCCGCCACATCCAAGCTCAGGCGCAACGGCCCCAACACCGCCGTCAGTCGATCGGCCCCTGAGGCCACCTCAGCCCAACCCAGCGCTAAACCCAAAGGCAAACCCAGATTTAAACCCAAAGTCAAGCCCAGATTTAAGCCCCAATTCAGGCCCCAGCTCAACCCCAGCCCCCAACCCGTCGCCCGTTTCGTCCCCCGACTTCGCCCCAGGCTCCCCACTCTCGCCCTTGACTTCACCCCCCGGCCAGTCCCCGCCCTCGTGTCCACGGCCCCCCAACGTCGCCACAGGGGAGACAGCAGCGATCGGCCTTCCCACCGCCACAACGGCAGGGCAAACCGTTGAGCAGCGCCCGATCGGTTAGATAGGCTTAATCTAGTCTTCATCAGGGATTACCTCTCAAAATCGATACAGTCGAAGGATCGATAGGGTCTTAGAGCTGATTTATGAAGTAAATCTTAAGAGAGCTGAAAGCACTGTAGTGAAGGGGTTGTAGCGATTCGGTACTCAAAAACACTATTTTGCAAAACCCCTGCTATGACTGCGTTTCAGCGACTTCGTAAATCAGCTCTTAGAGATCAGGTGTCTCTCATGTTAGAACTTGCACCTTAGAACTTGCACCTTAGAACTTGCACCTTAGAACTTGCACCTTAGAACTTGCAGGCAAGCAGATCTGGGGCGCGGATCTGGGACAACGGACCTTAAGCCGCTAGGATGCATCCCACTTTAGCGATTGAACCGATTGGAAACCGGCCTGCCTAGATTCCCACAGTCCCCAGGGGAGTTAGGGGGAATTCTCTGAGGTTTATAACTATCCTCTCAGGATTTCAGCCGCAGCACGGGGTATTCAGGGACAAGAGCCGCTGGAGGGGGACCAGAGCCATAGGCGGATTGCAGTCTAGTGCAAGGGTGTGTCTAGGGGCGTGACGCGCCAGACCCGTCCGAGGCACCCCTTCAACCAAGCAACTTGCAGCGATCTGCTACCATAGAGCCATCCTCACCCGCCTCGTCCCCATTCCCTCGCTCCCCTCAGCAGCATGACTATTTTGCTCACCGATGAGTTATTTCTACACCACCAACGCTGTCATCGGCGGGCGTTTCTAGAAGTTCATGGGGACGCAAGCCAACGGCAAGAGCCGAGCGACTACCTCAAAAAAATTATGGCCGACAGCGGCAGCCATCGCCGCACTGTTTTGCAAGACTATCCCTCCCAGCGGCCCAGCGCCGATCCCAAAGACTGGCAAAGTGCCGCCGAAGCCACCCGCCAACTCATGGCCCAAGGCGTAGACTCCATAGACCACGGTGTACTTGTCAGTTCCTACACCCACAACGGCCAAACCCTCAACCTTTTCAGTACACCGGACCTGTTAATTAAGCAGCCCGGTGTTTCTTGTTTTGGGGACTGGCAGTACTGGCCCATGCAGGTCAAGTTGGGACGGCGGCCCAAGCTGGAATACCAGATGGTGTCTTTGTTTCAGGCATTGGTCTTGGCCCAGGTCCAGGGCAGTGCGCCGGAAGAGGTGTGGTTGATGTTGCGCGATCGCAACCAGCCCTACGTCATCGACCAGGCAGAGCGCTGGCCCCAAATGGAAGAACTGCTCCACCACTGTTTCCTCACCCTCCACCAGACCGAAGCCCCCGAAGTCTTCATTGCCCGCAACCGCTGTTCCCTCTGCCTCTGGCTCGACTACTGCTACACCCAGGCCCAAGCCCAGCGCCATCTCTCGCTGTTACCGGGCGTAACGCCCAAACGCTACGCCATTCTCCAGGAACTGGGGGTCACCACCCTCGAAATCCTGGCCAAAACCGCCATCAGTCACCTCCGGGATCAACCGGGTTTTGGGGCGGATGTGGCCCGCAAAATGATCGACCAAGCCAAGGCCACCCTCACCCAAACCGCCTTACCCAATCATCTGCCTGATTATCCCCTCCCCACCGGCACCCCCTTTGAGCTGTATTTTGATATTGAAGCCCAGCCAGATTTGAATTTGGCGTACTTACATGGGGTTTTAGTCGTCGATCGCCAGAAACAGCAGTCTAGCTTCCATGCCCTACTGGCAGAACAGCCCGATCAAGAAGAGCAAGCCTGGTTCCAACTCTTGGAGTTACTCCTAGCCCATCCCCACGCCCCCATCTATCACTTTTGCACCTATGAAGTGGATGCGGTCAAGCGGCTTGCCAAGACCTACGGCGGCGTAGAGGGGGGAATTCAGAATTTGCTCGATCGTTTTGTTGATATTCACGCCTGGGTGACGGAAACGGCGACACTCCCGGTGGAAAGCTATGCTTTGAAGCAAATTGCCCGCTGGGTTGGCTTTAACTGGCGGCACAGCGATGCCAACGGTGCCCAGGCCATTTACTGGTATGAACAGTGGCTAGAAACGGGCGATCGGCGCTTTTTACAAGACATTGTTGACTACAACGAGGACGACTGCCGTGCCACCTATGCCGTCAAGCTCTGGCTAGAGCATTTCCTCGATCGTGCCCTCTCCTGCGCCTAGTCCAGTTCCCCCAACTCCCGCAGCCGCTGCTCTAAAGCCGCCAGCCGTTCCTCGGCCTGTTGCCGTTGTTGCTGCTCTTGCAGGATTTGGGCTTCGACCTGTTGCCGTTGCTGTTGCTCTTGCAGGACTTGGGCTTCGGCCTGTTGCCGCCGCTGCTGTTCCTGGGCATACAGTTCCTCCGGGGTCAGATAGCGGTTCCCGGCTTGGTCGTACCAATAGAGCCAATCCCGTGCCCATCCGCCCTCTACACCCATTTCATAGCCAATGCCTAGGCCAAGCTCCGGCATCCAAACAGGCTGACCCGTTTGCAAAACATAGCGGCCCTGGGTGTATTTATAGACCTCTAGGACCGATCGCTGGCGGAAGCGTCGCCCTTGCCCCGCCTTGGGGTTGTAGATCACATAGTACAGAACCCCTAAATCCTGGTAATCCTGGAGCTTTTGCTCATATTCGCCGTTGTACTTCTTAGAAACCAGTTCTAGGGCCAGAATTGGCATCACACCCTGTTCTGCCCAGAGCAGATAGCTCAAGCGCCCATCAATGTCCCGTCGCCGATCGACCCCGATCGCTAAAAAAGCATCGGGCACGATCGCCGGTTCATCGGGGTTGTAATAAAAGGCCATATCAATGGCAAAAAACCAGTCCTGGCGATCGGCCCAGATTCGCTTGAGGACGGCCTTTAGAAGTTGGGGAATATCATCCTGAAGTTCGTTATCCACGGGAGTTTCATCGGAGTGAGGCAGTTCTTCAGCGGTGGGGAGGCGACGGCGCAGGTAGTAAGCCAGGGCGGCAGCGAGGACGGCTATCATCGGGAGACCTCGATCGGGCTAGTACAGATAGTTTAACCCCATCTTGAGCAATAAACCCAAAACACCTGTAGGGGCAGGTTTTCGCGATAATTTCAACGCCCAACCCCAAAATCACCCAAACCTGCCCTCTTCCGCGACAACCTTAAACACAAACCCCAAAATCACCCAAACCTGCCCTCTTTTGTAACAATCCCAGGCCACCCTGGCTACAAACCCCCCTGGGCCAACAGCGCCGTACCATAGGCCGCTTCCGTTTGGGGCGATCGCACCACCGGCACCCCCAGCAACCGCTGCCGAATCGCAGTCCAGGCCCCATTTTGGGCACCCCCTCCCGCCGTATAAACCTGCATTAAAGCATCCGCCCCCCGATCGGCCAATAAACGGTAACCTTGAGCCTCAATTCGGGCCATACTCTCCAAAAGTCCCTGTAAAAAGTCGCAATCCTCCTCAGGGCGAGGATCGAGGCGGGGCTGCAACTGGGGGTCATTGAGGGGGAAGCGCTCCCCCGGTTGCGTCAGCGGATAATAGTCGAGGGGGCTGGGCTGGGCTGGGTTAAGCTGCTGGCTGAGGCGGGTGAGGTCTTCGGGGCTGAAAAATTGCCGCAAAACTGCGCCGCCTGTGTTGGATGCGCCCCCCACCAGCCAAAGATCCCCTAAACGGTGGCTATAGATACCCCAGCGGTTGTCTTCCACGGGCTGACGGCTCAGGAGTTTAATCACCAAGGTTGATCCCAAGGAGGTCACCCCTTGACCGGGCGATCGGGCACCACTGGCCAAAAACGCCGCAATACTGTCCGTCGTTCCGGCACAGATGCGGGTGTGGGGATTGAGGCCATAGGTTTGGGCCAGGTCCGATCGCAGGCTCCCCACCGTCTCACCAGGAACCAGAACCTGAGGCAGTAGCGGCGAAAGTTGGGGATTCTTCGCCAACCAATCTGGATACTCCAGCTTTTCCACGTCATAGCCCAACTTCAGGGCATTATGGTAGTCGCTATAGCCCAGCTTGCCATGGAGCAAAAAGGCCAGCCAATCCGCCTGATGGAGCAAATGCAGGGAACTGCCCCCACCCCAGCGGGACCAGTCGGGCTGCTGCTGCCACCAAAGCAGTTTAGCCAAGGTCGAGGTGCTGCTGTGGACCCGGTGACCGGGGGGGGCGATCGCCGCGATTTGGCCCAGCACAGCTTTGCCCCGATCGTCGTTGTAGAGCAAGGCATCGGTCACGGGCTGACCCCGATCGTCACAAAGAACCGCCGTTGCAGAAGTACCGTTAATCGCGATCGCCCCTAACCGAGGGCCAAAATCCGCCGGAATCGCCGCTAAAATCTGCCAAAGACTCTTTTCCCAAGTCTTCAGATTATTTTGCGAGGTGCCAGAATCCCGCACAGTACCAGAATCCCGCAAAGCCCTAAAATCCGGCGAGGCATTAAAACTCAGGTGATGACTCCAGCAGGGCTGACGATCGGCATCGATCAACATCGCCCGTGCCCCTGAAGTCCCAAAATCAATCCCCAACCAGTACTGATCCGGATTTTGGGCCATTTCCGGAGATTTAACGCCCGCTTCAACCCCTAGGCCCACCGATCGGCCACCTGTTGCAACCACAGCTTGAATTGCACATAACGTGGCACTTGGTAGTACTCCAACACCCCAAAGCCAAACAGTCCCCCATGGATCAGCAAGGTCAGCCCCACCCAAGCCCAGGGGAACCACGCCAAAGGCGCACCGGGCAACGGCGGAAAGATATAAGCCCCTAGGGCGACCAAAAGCGTCGGTAAAAGCACCAAGCCCCCCCCTAAGGCCCAAAGGGAAGGATTAAGCGCCTCTATGGTCCGCCCCACCACCCGCCACTGCTGCCCCGCCCACAGCCAAGTCAGGGGCTGGGTACTATCCATCACTTGCAGGCATTGACCGTTGTCCTGAATCGTAAAAATATGGCGACAGAAGTCGCAACCCATCGCCTCCATCAGCGTTAGGGTGGTTAAATGGCCCTGGCGACAGATAGGACAGGGATAGGTCTCGCCATAGGCCAGCGTGGACGGTAAAGAGGGCGTTGCAGAAGGGGGAGCCATAGGGATAGTAAGCGGCTAAATCAACCTAGTACCAAGGCATAAGTTTGACACCCATCCGTGTGAGCGAGACGCTCACAACGCGGGCAAGATGCCCGCACTGGAAAGGGGATGGGAATTTCCGCC
>JBMTWK010000048.1:0-11375 GCA_049452395.1 Prochlorothrix sp.
ACGACACCTTTCCCCCCAGTTCCAGCCTCCCCCCTGCCGCCCAAGCCTGCCTCACCGTACCCATTTTCCAAGATGATCAGCGCTGGGGCTGCTTGATGGTGCAGCAGTGTGCTTACTGCCGCGAGTGGCAGGTGGTGGAAATTCAGGTCTTAGAAGGGCTAGCCATACGGCTTGTGGTGGCCATTCGACAGGCGGAACTGTATCAACGGGTCCAACACCTCAACGTTGCCCTAGAGCAAAAGGTCCAGGAGCGCACCGCCCAACTGGAGCAGGCCATTGCCTGGGAAGCGATGTTAAAGCGCATCACCGATCGGGTGCGGGATAGCCTTGATGAAAACCAAATTTTGCAGCAGGCCGTCCGAGAGCTAGCCACCGCCTTGAACGTGGGCAGTTGCAATGCAGCCCTCTATAACCTGGAAGAGGGCACCTCCACGATCTACTACGAATTTGTCACAACCCTGCCCGCCTCCCAGGGACGGGTCGCCAAAATGACAGACTACCCTGAACTGTACAAACAGCTTTTACAGGGGAGCTATTTCCAGTTTTGTTCCATCACGCCCAACCCCGTGCGGGGCCATGCGGCCATGTTGGCCTGTCCAATTTTCGACAATTGCGGCATTTTAGGAGACCTCTGGCTGGTCAATCAGGCGGAGCACTCCTTTAGCGAGGTGGAAATCCGCTTTGCCCAGCAGGTCGCCAATCAGTGCGCCATTGCCCTACGCCAAGCCAAGCTGTACCAAGAAGCCCAGGCCCAGGTGGCCAAGCTAGAGGAGCTAAATCACCTCAAAGACGACTTCCTCAGTACGGTCTCCCATGAACTGCGGACTCCCATGACCAACCTCAAAATGGCGATCAAAATGCTGGGGTTGGCGGCCCAGGAACAACAGCGGGCGATCGCCGAGGTCTTACCGGAACCCAATGCCCAACTGAAGCACCTCCACCAAAAAATGGGGAACTATCTCAGCATCCTAGGGCAGGAATGCGAACGGGAAATTCAACTCATTAACGACCTGCTGGATTTACAGCGCCTAGAGGCCAATGCCCAGCCCGTCAACCCCGAACCCCTCGATCTGCCCACCTGGCTTACCGAACAGGTCCATGGCTTCTACGATCGTGCCCGCGAACATCAACAAACCCTCCAAGTCAGCCTCAGCCCCGATCTCCCCCTCCTCTACACCGATCACCCCAGCCTAGAGCGCGTCGTGGCGGAACTGCTCAACAACGCCTGTAAATACACCCCTCCCGGCGAAACTATTTCCCTCCAGGCCACGGTCCTCCCCTCCCAAACCTTTCAGCTCCAGGTCACCAATACGGGGGTGGAGATTTCCCCCACCGAGCAGCGGCGCATTTTTAACAAGTTCTATCGCATTGCCAGTAATGATCCCTGGCGGCAGGGGGGCACCGGTCTGGGCTTGGCCCTGGTGCAGCAGCTAGCCCAACGCCTGGGGGGACAAATTACGGTGGACAGTGGCACAGGTTGGACCTGTTTCCAGCTTACGATCCCCGCCACCCTGGCCCCCTAGAACCCCAGTACAACATAGGTACAACACAGGCACAGCCCGGTTTCAGACCCTTTTGAGCACCCTGTAAAGAAATATTGAGATTGTCCATCCCCTCAATCGTGATCCCTTACATTTACTCAGTAAGGCACCTAAACGCAGGCACCTGAACGCAGGCACCTGATACCCTGAGACCGCCAGCGGGAAGCATCCCCCTTTGGCCAAATCTCTGTAGGGGTCGTGCCTTTGTGGCTCCCCCCTTAGGAGCACAACCGGACCACAACCGGACCACAACCAGGACAACCACGGGGGGGTTGCCCCTAACCAGTTGGTTAAATCGCTGAAGTTGGGATGGACCCTAGAAGTCTCGCTGGCTTGCCCAGTACTGTCTTCCCCAAGGCTATTTGCCCCAAAGCTTCTGTCCCAACAGCTCACGTCCCAAGGCGTAGTCCCTTGGACAGGGTGAGCAATTTGGTAACAGAGAAAACATAACCCCAGCTATATTAATTCCTATCTCAGAAATACTCTGAACTTAGACCTTTGTCAGACCCTTGGGGAGCGCTCTCGCCTCGTTACAATTGTTAACGTAAGACCTGGGAAATCCTCATGTTTTGTTTGATCCCTAAGGGGTTTTCCTGGTCTGAAATCAAGCTTATGGGTTCGATCGTCGCGCCAACCCAAAGCCCGAAACCCAAGTCCTACGGCCTTTTGGGCTATGGCCAACTCCGCTACCCTAGGCCCATCCCCGATCGGTTCCTGACGACACGTCAAATACTAAGTTTTGTAAACATATTCATACAATTTCCTTGTCTTGTAACAAGTACCCCTAAGATTATGAGAGCAATCCTTTAAATTTGCTTTATTGTACTTATCTTCACTCAGCTTTCGTAATAAGTGTACATAGAAGACTGTACACAGACTCAAAGCTGAGGTACGACCTTGGTGCAAACCTCTTAAGGAGCATTGGAATGGCAACAACTGCTACTCCTGAGTATGGCTGGTGGGCTGGAAATAGCCGCTTTGTCTCTCAGTCTGGAAAATGGTTATCGGCTCATATCGCCCAGTACGCCCTTATCACCTTTTGGGCAGGCGGTATCACCTTATTTGAATTAGCTCGCTACAACCCTGAAGTTCCCATGGGTGAGCAGGGCTTAATTCTAATCCCTCACTTAGCCACCTTAGGTTGGGGTATCGGCAGCGGCGGTCAAGTCGTTGACACCTATCCCTACTTCGTAATCGGTGTAATTCACCTAGTCGCCTCCGCCGTCTTCGGTGCAGGTGCTCTATATCACGCCCTCAAGGGACCTGCTGACCTCTCTAAAAGTGATTTTGAGTTCGCCAAGAACTTCCACTTTGAGTGGGACGATGCAGAGAAGCTGGGTAACATCCTCGGTCACCACCTTCTGACCCTGGGTTATGCAGCGCTGCTCTTCGTGATCTGGATCCGGTTCCACGGGGTTTATGATGCCACGATCGGCGAAGTCCGCATTGTGCCCAACCCCGGTGCCACCATCACCTCTGTACTCTTCGAGTACGGCTGGTTCACCCCCGACCACAACCCCTACTTTGTGAACAACCTGGAAGATCTCGCTTCCGGTCATGCTTACATCGCCGTGGTGCTGTTGGCTGGTGGTTTCTGGCACATCAACCGCGCTCCCTTCCCCTGGGCACAGCGCCTGCTGGCCTCCCTGTTCTCCCCTGAGGGTCTGCTGTCCTCCGCTCTGGCTGGTCTGTCCATGCTGGGCTTCGCGGCTGCTTACTTCTCTGCGGTGAACACCCTGGCCTACCCCGTTGAGTTCTTCGGTCCTCCCCTGGAACTGAAGTTCAGCGTTGCCCCTTACTTCGTTGACACCATCGACCTTCCCAACGGTGCTCACACCGCTCGGGCTTGGTTGTGCAACGTTCACTTCTTCTTGGCCTTCTTCATTCTGCAAGGCCACCTGTGGCACGCACTTCGCGCCATCGGTTTCGATTTCAAGCGGATTCCGCAAGCGCTTGGTTCCCTCTCTGGTGAAGCCTAAGCCATCCCAATCCAAGTCCTAGTTGCAAGATTAGGGCTTGGGTTTAGCAATGGTCTTTTGCTTTACGGTGATGATGGAGTGCTAAGCGTCCCCATAACCTGGGGTGACATCCTGAACCTCTTTAGCTTCTGGTGTGTCACCCCCTTTTACACCCTGGGAAAGCATGGCTCACTCCGTTGTCAGTATTCCACCGACATCAGAGTCTTTTTGGCAAAAAAAGGTTATGCAAACTTACGGAAATCCAAAGGTTGAATATGGTTGGTGGGCTGGGAACTCCCGGTTTGCCGATCGTACTGGTCTGTGGCTCGCGGCTCATGTAGCCCAGGCTTCTTTTATTGTCCTATGGGCAGGTGCCATCACCCTGTTCGAGGTGGCCCGCTACAACCCCGCTCTCCCCATGGGCGAGCAGGGCTTAATTCTAATTCCCCACCTCGCGACCCTCGGTTTAGGCGTAGGTCCTGGTGGCGTAATTGAAAATACTTTCCCCTACACCGCAGTGGGTGCGGTTCACCTCATCTCCAGCTTTGTGCTGGCCTTTGGTGCCGTCTTCCACGTTCGCTTCGGTCCTGAAAGCATCGGCGAAGGCTCCAAGTTTGCCTTTAGCTGGGACGATCCCAAGCAGTTGGGTTTGATCCTGGGTCACCACCTGTTGCTGTTAGGTCTGGGTGCCATGTCCCTCGTGGCTTGGATCCGGTTCCATGGGGTGTATGATGCCACGATCGGCGATGTCCGCATCGTCTCTAACCCCGGTGCCACCATCCTCTCGGTCATCTTTGAGTACGGCTGGTTCACCCCCGACCACAACCCCTACTTCGTGAACAATCTAGAAGATCTGGCCTCTGGTCATGCCTTCATCGGGGTTGTTCTCCTCAGTGGTGGGGTTTGGCACATCCTCAAAGAACCCTACGGTTGGGCACAGCGCCTCCTCAGCTCCCTCTTCTCGGCTGAAGGTCTGCTCTCTTCTGCTCTGGCCGGTCTGTCCATGCTGGGCTTTGCCGCTGCTTACTACTCTGCGGTCAACACCCTGGCCTACCCCGTTGAGTTCTTCGGTCCTCCCCTGGAACTGCAATTCAACATCGCGCCCTACTTCGTAGACAGTGTTGACCTGCCCGCTGGAGTCTACAGCTCCCGTGCTTGGCTGTGTAATGTCCACTTCTACCTGGCCTTCTTCATCCTCCAAGGTCACCTGTGGCACGCCATCCGCGCCATTGGCTTTGACTTCAAGAAGGTGAGCGATGCCTTCGCAACCCTCTCTAACTAGTCTCTAAAAGACTTAGAGACTTAATCAGGAGTTCGACAAGGTTTCTAACCGTTTTTGCGTCTCCTGTTCCCGTTTTGGATTGTTGTTGGGTCTGGTTTTCAGGCTTGCTGGGCCGGACCCCCCAAGAACGATCGTTGCAGCGATAGAGGAATCCAATAGTGACAACAGCGCTTAATGCATCCGGTACAGGTTACGACGAGCAGTGGTGGACTGGTAATGTCCGCCTCGTCAACCTGTCTGGCCAATTACTCGGTGCCCACATCGCCCACGCTGGCTTAATTGCCTTCTGGGCTGGCTCCATCACCGTCCTAGAGGTGGCCCGCTTTACCCCCGGTGTTCCCCTCTACGAGCAAGGCTTAGGTCTGCTCCCCCACTTAGCGACCCTGGGCTTTGGCCTTGGTCCCGACGGTACCGTCGTTGATACCTATCCCTACTTCATCATTGGGATTCTGCACCTTGTGACCTCTGCGATCCTGGGTGCGGGTGGTTTATTCCACACCTTCAAAGGCCCCGCTATCCTTGCAGAAGGTGCGGCCCTGGCTCCCAAGTTCCACTATGACTGGGGCGATACCAAGCAACTCAGCATTATTCTGGGTCACCACCTGCTGCTGCTGGGTGTGGCTTGTCTCGCCTTTGTTTGTAAGGCTATGTTCTGGGGTGGGGTCTATGACACCGCTCTGGGCACCGTCCACACCGTGTCTCCCAACCTGAACCCCGCTGACATCTTCGGTTATGTCTTCGGCTTCAACCATGGTCAGTTCACCGGTCTGGGCATGTCCTCGGTGAATAACCTGGAAGACATCATTGGCGGCCACGTCTATATCGGGATCCTCGAATTAATCGGTGGTACCTGGCATATTCTGTCCAAGCCCTTCGCGATCGGCGCTAAGCCCTTCTCCTTCTCTGGGGAAGCCATTCTCTCCTACAGCCTGGGTGCTGTGGGCTGGATGGGTCTGCTGTCTGGCTTCTTTGTCCGCTACTGTGATGCGGCCTATCCTCCTCAGTTCTACGGTCCTGAGCGCTCTGGTGCGGCTGCGGTGCAGTACATTCTTGGCTTTATTCTGTTGGTGGGCCACGTTTGGCACGCTTCCCGTGCCCGTGCTGGTGGTGAGCCGGTTCCCTACACGCCTCCTGCTCCCCAGCGGGGCCGCTTTGGGATGACTCGGGTTGCTCCCGCGCCTGCCAAGAAGACCCAAGCTGCTGCCCCTGGCCGGACTTTCCTCGGTCGTGCCAAGCCTGCTCCTGAACCCCCCAAGAAGAAAGGGCTGTTCAGTCGCGGTTAATGCTTAACCGATTCTCGGTTGCAACCTGAGACGCTCTGATGAGCCATTTCAGGTTGTGATTTCTAAAGGCGGAGTCTACTAGGCTCCGCCTTTTTGATCTTTGGTTCGATCGTTCCCAGAATCGCTGCCAGCGATCCGAGAGAGCATCGGTATGGCCCCAACCCCAAGGAAAGCCGCGTTTAAGCCGCTCTATCCCGCTGTCCCCCCCCAACACTAATGGTTCCAGTACAGACTATGGTCAGGATGTTTCAAGCTTTTGCGCCCCGATCGCAGCCTTCCCAGCCTCCAGTGCCCCAGATTGGTGACGGGCAACCCTCTGGTGGGCAACCCTCTGCCCGGTGGGGGTCGATCGGGCGATCGCTGCGGTGGAGCCTTCGGTTGGGATTGGGGCTGGGGTTGGGAGTGTTGGCTCCGGTTTGGGTGGCCCGTGCCCAGGGGCAGACCTTGCCTTTGCCAGACTCGCTGACGGCCTTAACCAGTGAGCAAGGCATGGCTTGGCTGTTGGAAAGTGAGGCAAAAGCGGACTATATCCCCCTCAGTAGCCATTTTGTGACCCAGGACAACGGCGCATACTGTGGGGTGGCCAGTACGGCGATGGTGCTCAATGCAATGGGGATTGCGGCCCCCTTGGCGGAACCGTGGCAACAGCCCTACTTTACCCAGGTCAATGTTTTAGACGCAGAAACGGCGGCGATTATTCCAACGGCGGTGATTCAGCGCCAGGGGCTGACCTTGGCGGAGTTGGGGGAGATTGTGGCGAGCCATGGGGTGCGGGTGGAGCGGCACCATGGGGCTGAGGTGGATGTGGACCGGATGCGATCGGACTTGATCGCCAACCTAGGCCGACCGGGGGATTTTGTGCTGGTGAACTACCTGCGGCGGACGATCGGCCAAGAGAGCGGTGGCCATATTTCCCCGGTAGCGGCCTACCATGCCGCCAGCGATCGGTTTTTGATTCTGGATGTCTCGCGCTATAAATATCCGCCCGTGTGGGTCTCGGCAGCGGACCTGTGGGCAGCGATCAATACCGTGGATAGTACCTCTGGGCAGACGCGGGGCTATCTGCTGGTGCAGCCAGAGTGAGGGCTAAGGGTGAGCGAGACGCTCACCACGCGGGCAAGATGCCCGCACTGGAAAGGGGATGGGCATTTTTGCCCTACTGTACTAGGCGCTTTGCTGAGCTTCACCGTAGCGGTAGCGCAAGCCTAGATTTTGGGCTAAAAGCCGCAGCAGTTCGACCCGATTGACCGGTTTGAGCAGAATATCATCACAAAGGTCCAGCAGGTTTTGATTTTGGGGATCACTGGCTCGGCCTGCGGTGACCGCAATCAGTTTGACCCGATCGCCGCCCGGTAGCGATCGAATCTGCCGCATAGCCTCCCGTCCATCCAAAACCGGCATTTGCAAGTCCATCAAAATGGCATCGGGCTGGGTTTGTTGCCACTGTTCGATCGCCCGCTGGCCATTGTTGGCCTCCACCACCTCCAGCGCCAGGGGCTGCAACATCTGCCGCAACACCAGCCGGTTAGTCGGGCTATCGTCTACGACCAGGAGGCGACAGGGGGAAATATCCGGGGCAAGGCCAATGACGGGGCGGACGGGGACGATCGTGTCGGGCCGGGATGGCTCCATGGGGGGCGCTTGGGAGGGCACGGTAATGGGAATTTCGACGGAAAAAGTGGAGCCTTGGCCCAATTTCGAGAAAGCAATAATATTTCCGCCTAAAAGCTTGGCATTTTGACGACTCAGGTTCAGGCCCAAGCCTGTTCCCATCCCACTTTGCCGACCCGATGCCGTCTGTCCAAAGGGCTGAAAGAGCAGGGTTGTTAGCTCCTCCGCCGCAATCCCAATGCCCGTATCTTGGACCGAAAACCACAAATACTGCACACTGCCTCTAGGGTTCCGGGGGTCTGTGGTCTGGCTGGGGGGTTGAGGGGAGGGGTCCAGGGCAGGGCGGGGGGAGCTATCCCAGCGCCGGGACGATCGCGGGCCAAGGTGCGGGGGGGTTAGGTTGGCGATCGGGTTCGCCGTCATGTTGGCCCCCATGCTAGACCCATCGGGCGAATGGGCTAAACCCGCCATGGTTTTGTGGCGGTACAGGCGGTTTTGACCCTGAAATAGGGGTTTATGACGCTGTGCGCTTTTTTCTCCAGGGAAATCTTCGCGCTTTGGGTTACTGAGCAAGGTTTCTGGGGCTACATCGGTCAAGGGAAGAGCGGCGGCGGCAGTGGCAGAATTGGGGGAATGGCTCGGATCGACGGACTCCAAGGAACCTTGGTTGATGACAGCGAGGGATAGGGTAATTTGGCCTGTTTCCGTGAACTTAATGGCGTTACTGAGCAGATTGATTAAAATTTGGCGCAATTTGAGGGCATCACTCTCCACATAGCGCGGGAGCGGGCTGAGCCAGTGTTCCTGAAATACCAGTCCCTTTTCCTGGATTTGGGGCCGAAATAACTCGCTCACATCTTGCAGGAGGGCATGGAGGTCAAAACAAGTACAGTGGGTTTCGGTGTGCCCTGCGTCGAGTTTGGCCAAATCGAGGATGTTATTGATTAATTCCAGGAGATAGTGGCCGCTGCCGAGGATAACCCGGACCTGATGGTGCTGTTCAGGGGTTAGGGGCGACTCCTCTAGGGTTTGGGCAAGACCCAACATCGCGTTGAGGGGCGATCGCATCTCGTGGCTGATGTGGGCGAGGAACTGTTCAGGGTCAGCGGTGCAGGCGGCAGGGGAGGGCGCTGGGGAGAGGGTTTGGGCAGGGGGGAGGTTTTGGGGGAGTGCCGATCGAAGCTGTTCCAGGGCTGGGGGAACCCACCACGGAAAGGGTTGAGCCAGGTTAACGGAGGACGCAGCGAAGGGCGTGAGGCGGGTGAGCCACTGGGGCAGCGATCGGAGATAGGCCACAACAACGGTCCCCCGCGCTGTGGTGAGGCTGGCAAGGGAGGGGGTACCAGCGGCGAGGTTAGGGGCAGACGGGGAAAGGTTGGGGGAAGCGGCTGGGAGGGGAACTGGGAGAGTCGCTTGGGGATTTTCGGGGGGGGCGATCGGGGAATTTTCGGGGGGCACGATCGGGGCAGGCATCGGCGGGGGTACATCAAGCTGCTGGAGCGCCTTGACCAAAGCCGCAAGGGGGCGCACCACAGCACCATAGCCCCAAACCAGAACCCCCAGCCCCAGCCCCAAGCCGATCTCGGCCATCCACACCCACAGTCCCGCCTGTGGCTCTCCCATCAGGCTCAGCAGACTGAACAGACAACATCCCCACGCCAAAACGCCCAGGGCTAAACCATGGCTCAGGGAGAGGCGGGGAAGGCTGCGGTGCCCCTCCCCTGGTTTGAGCCATCTTAGGGATGTGACAGGATGGAATAGCTGCATAAAGACTGACAACTGAAACGGTCTAAGGAACCCCCATGGAACCCCTATACGGGGAAAAAGCGCTGTGTGTGAGGGCAGGGCAATCTTCACAGCCTGGAAGATGCACCCGTCCCACTGTGCAGTTAAGTTGAGCCACCGAGGATCGTCCTCATCCGATGGAGATCCTCCCGTGGGCCAACGCTGTCTGTTCTCCTGAAGCCAGTCAATGCGATCGCGTCCTCTAGGGGAAGGGACTTCGACTTTCGGAGAACCATAGCTCATGGAACCCTACACTTGGCTTCTGAACCTCAGTATATTCCCTCAAGGCTTAATCTACAATCACTTCAGTCTCTGCCGTTTCCGGTAGAGAACTCTAGTATAAAGTTGATTTTCCCTGAGGCTTATCCTTAGTCTTCCCGCAATCCCTCAAGGACTTGATCAATGTGGCTGACTGCGATCGCCTCGGTGACACCGGGAATTTCATCCTCCCCCACCTCCACCACCGTTACATATCCCGTAAAGTCCTGGCCCCCCACTGCCGTCAGCGCTTGGAGCACAGTCGGCATTCCCCCAGTGATAAAGCGCCCCTGGGCATCGTACTGTTCTTGGGCGGAGAGGCAGCCAATGGCCGGGTTCCAACCTTCGCTAGCGGGGTAGTGACGATTATTGCGGAAGAAACTGGGATCTTCGCCAGTGCCATGGATGCGGAATAAGCTTCGGCCCTGCTTTCCGGCCCAGTAGCTCTGTTGGATGGGGCCATAGCCGCGCCAGCGGGGGGGGAGGAGGGCTTGGTAGGCGGACAGGCCACCGCTAAGGGTGCCACTTTGGGCGGGGATAAAGGCTTTTACGCCCGTTTCAAAGGGAACATAGAGATTTACCAGGTCAAAGAAGCCAAAGGCGCGGAAATACTCGGTATCGGGCTGGGGAACAGTGCCTTCCATGCGAAATAGTCCCTGGGGAGTTTCTCCCCGCCGAAATTGCCAGGGCAGGTCATGGAGCGATCGCCCTGACAGCAGAACCGACCACAGCCCACCCTCTTCGCGGTAAAACTCTCCGGTGCCCGTTTTGAGAATGGCGCGACAGAGCAGGCCCCGATCGGGCCGACACAGCACATAAACCTGTGGCTCTCCGGGAACGCTCTGCCACTGGAGCAGGTCAGCAAGGGGCGGAGTGATGACGGGTAAGTCAACAATGGCTAAATCCCGCAAGGTCAAGTTGAGGGACAGAATTTGGCTCCACTGGGGAAAGCGGGTTTGGACCCGATCGATCAAGGCTTGGCGATCGTCAGCCCCCACGCCCCCATTGACCAAGGCCGACAGGGCAAGGGCAACCCATTCGGGGTCAGGACTTTGGGCCACGGTAGCCCGGAGGGGCTGCTCTAGGGCGGCGTAGGTTTGGGGCAAGTGGCGATAGAGCTGATGGCTAACCTGGAGGGCCATTTCCACCAAGCGCTGCTGGGCCGGATCGAGGCGATCGTCAGTGAGGCTGAGCAGGGCAACCAAGGCTTGAACGGCGGCGGGATCCTCCGGTTCGCGCAGGGCGGTGGCCCAGAGGGTCTGTCGCCAATGACCTTCGTAGGCGGCGGTGAGGGGATAGCGATCGAGATTGTAGCGATCGGGGGCCGATCGATCGTCCTGTTCCTGGGCTTGTTGGGCGCGGGCGGCGGTGGTGGCTTCGGGGAGGGGCTGGGGCAGGGCGATCGCCGCAGCGCGGGAATTACGTTGGACTGGGAGAGCTTGGGCTTGAAGCGTCTGGGCTGGGAAAGTCTGGGCTGGGAAAGTCTGGGCTGGGAAAGTCTGGGCCTGAAGCGTCTGGGCTTGAAGCCTTGGGGTCTGGGAAGGCTGGAAAGGCTGGGCTGGCAGCATCTGGGCTTGGGCGCGATCGGCTCCGCTACTCAGGCCAAGGAAGAGGGCTAGACCCCAGACCCAGGGTCGGGATTGCCGCAGAGGAGCCA
>JBMTWK010000049.1:0-11355 GCA_049452395.1 Prochlorothrix sp.
TGTGCCAACGCCTTCCACCCCATCCTCCGAGTCCTCCCCCGCTCCCTTCAGCGTTAAATTTTGGGGTGTGCGGGGTAGTGTTCCCACCCCTGGGCCGCAATGGTTAACGTTTGGTGGCAATACAGCCTGTGTGGAAATTCGGGCGGGGCAGACCTGTTTAATTTTTGATGGGGGGACGGGCTTGCGGCTGTTGGGGCAAGAGCTGCTGACCACGGACGACACAACGGCCCATCTATTTTTTACCCATGCTCACTGGGACCGCATCCAGGGCTTTCCTTTTTTTGAACCTGCTTTTTACAGCCGCTATCATTTCCACATCTACGGCGGCACGGCAGTGAATGGGGCTTCGATTAAGCAATGCCTGATGACCCAGATGGTCCGGCCCAATTTTCCCATTGCGCTGCCTCGGATGCGGGCTAAGTTGCAGTTCCACGACCTTGCCCCTGGGGATCACTTGACCCTCAGCCCGGTTTCCTCACCTGCTGCTGGTTCAACTGCTGCTGCCCCCCAGGCTGAGCTTGAGTCTGCCAATCCTGGCTTAGTGGAGCCGATTCATTCGGAGCCGATTCATTCGGAGCCGATTCATATTGAAACGGGATCTCTCAATCGCTACGATCGGGCTTTGGGGTATCGCATTACGTGGCAAGACCGGACGATCGTCTATGCGACCGATGTTCAACCGAGTCCCCAGCCGGATCCGGCTTTGGTGTATTTGGCACGGGGTGCGGATTTGCTGATTTATGATATTGCCCAGGATCCGATCGCCTCAGTCCAGGAAACCGATCCTGCCCAGTCAGCCGCTGCCCCCTGTGGCTCTGTGGCCTTTGCCCCTTACCCCCTGCAACCGGTCCCCCAGGAAGATGATTTTTGGCAGCAGGGGCTAGCCCTCGCCCAAGCCGCAGGGGTGAAGCAATTGGTGCTGTTCCATCACCATCCTTTCTATGATGATCAGCAGTTGCTGGCTTTGGAGCAGCGGCTTCAGAATCTCAACTCCCGTTGTCTTTTTGCCCGTGAGGGGATGTCTTTGGCTTTGGGCCACTGAGGTTTTGGGGCGATCGAGGTCGATCGCTCTGGGCCGATCGCAAATCGGCGATCCTAGGGGGATTTTTGCTGGGCCGATTGCAAATCGGCGATCCCAGGGGGCGATCCCAGGGGGGTTAGGTTAGCTTAAAGGCTCGAAGCTGATCCAATCCACCAGTTCGGGGTGTTCTTGGTAGGTGTGGGCGAGGAGAAAGCCGGATAGGGTCCAGGCTTGGAGTTTGCGGGCTTCTTTGCCGATGAGGCGGCCATTTTTGCCGTCGTAGTATTCGGGCCAGTCGTCTTTCATTAAGCGCGGTCCCGCTGCTTCTAAGGCCCACTGCCCCAAGACACTGCGCTGGCCCACTTGGGCGGAGGCAACCAGCAGCCACATTAAAACGGGCCAGTTGCCGCCATTGTGGTAGGACCAGGGCCGGTTTTTGGGGTCACAGCCTGTTAATACTTCCCAATCCCGTCCTTTTAGGGCTGGGAAGCAGATTTTCATGGGCATATAGCCCACTAAGTCACTCCACTTGACTTCGATGACATTGAGGATTTTTTGGGCTTGGTCGGGGGTGGCTAAGCCGGTGAGGATGGCCATGAGGTTGCCGAGGCTGAAGAAGCGACAGTCGAGCTGCGAGGGGCCAAGGTTGCCGACGAAATAGCCCCCTTCCTGGGGTAACCACTCGCCCAATTGGGAGTAAGGGACGGATTCGGGGTAAATATTGAACTGGTTTAGGACGTTTTCGCCGTATTCTTCGCCTTTGTAGCGGTAAATGACGTTGAGCCGATCGAGGTCGAGCCAGTAGTGCTGTCGCAAATGGTCAGCTAGGGGTTTGAGGCGGTTGACGACGGCTTGGTGGGTTTTTTCGTTGGCTTGGTTGGGTAAGAGTAGTTCTTGGGCCGCTCGAAGGGCCATGTAGAAGAGGCTTTGGATTTCGAGGGGGTGGCCGTTAATGCCCATGCGCCGATCGATCATGCAGGCTCCATCGGGCACCAGCAAGGTCGGATACATATCAAAGCGGGCCGATAAGCATAGCTCCATAATCAGGCGAATTCCCTTTTGGCACTCTGGGGTGTGGCAAAAGCCAAAGTCCTGGGTTGCCTTGACGTAGGCCCGCAGCAGGAAGAGCCACCACAGGCAGGAGTCCACGGGGGTGACCCGTCCGATCGCATGATCGCCAAAGTCGGCCTGAAGTTCTTCTTCGACTTCGGCTGCTGTAGTCGTTGCGGTAGCTGCGGCTTGGTCTTCTGCCGGGGGCTGGTCTAGGCTGGGGATCCGATGGACGACCTTAAAGCTGGCGGGCATTAAGCCCCGTCCCGGCTCTAGAAAGTCCAGTTGCTTTTCTTTGATCTGGAGCCGCAGGGTCTGGAGCAAAAAGTTACGGACAATTTGGGTTTCGCCCTGGGCCAGAAAAACAAGGGCGGCGGAAATAAAGTCTCGGATAAAGCATTGGTCGTAGTTGAGGGCCTCGACATGGGGATCGAGGGCGGCGACGGTGCCCACGGGTTCGCCTTGGAAGTAGATAATGCTGTCTTGGAGCTTTTGCCAAGCGGTGGCCCGCAGTTCACTCACCGGATGATCCATTGAGCCTCCTGTCACACTGAAAACTGGATGAGGACTAGGTTGCTAGGTTGCTGGGTTGCGGGGTTGTGAAGGTGATCACGGGGTTGCGCAACAGTTCCTCAGCTTTGGCTGCGGGAAGGGGCGCTGCAAACAGGTAGCCCTGCCCTAGGTCACAGTTTAAAGCCTGAAGGGTGGTGAGCTGTTGGAGGGTTTCAATGCCTTCGGCGACAATGGCGAGGTTGAGGGTTTGGGCAATGCCGAGAATGGCGGTGACGAGGTTGCACTGGCGGTGCTGATCCCCAATTTGTTGCACAAAGGATTTGTCTACTTTGAGGATGTCGATCGGCAGCGAGTGCAGGTAGCTCAGGGAGGAGTAGCCGGTGCCGAAGTCGTCTAAGGCAATTTGGAACCCGCGTTCTTTGAGGGCGTGGAGGGTTTTGATGGTGCGATCGTTTTCAATAAAAACGGTTTCGGTAATCTCTAGCTTCAGGGCGCTGGTGGGCATCTGGGAGAACTGCATGAGTCGATCGATGTGCTCCAACAGGTGGGAGTCTTGAATTTGGTAGGCTGAGAGATTGAGGTTGAGGGTCATCTCCTGGGCTAGGCCGTGATCCCACCAGCTTCGCAGTTGCCGACAGCCTTCTTCCATGACCCACCAGCCGATCGTGTTGATGAAGCCCATTTCTTCGGCGAGGGGAATAAAATTGTTGGGCGATACGATGCCCCGTTGGGGGTGGTACCAGCGGATGAGGGCTTCAAAGCCTTTGATTTGGGCAGTTTTGAGATCGACGATGGGTTGATAAAAGAGGCGAAATTCCTGCTGTTCGATCGCGCGGCGCAGTTCGTTCTCTTGCTGGAGCCGGAGCAATGCATTTTTATGCATCGAGGCGGAAAACAGGTGATGACAGCCTTTCCCCTTGCGCTTGGCCGCATACATGGCGGTATCGGCATCCCGCAGAATGTCATCGGGGGCATCCCAGCGATCGTGGCCCATAACAATGCCAATGCTGATGCCAATGAAAAGCTCGTGGTTGTGGACCCAAAACGGCTTAGACATTGCGTCAATGAGGGCAGAGGCTAGGGCTGTGGCTTCTTCGACCCCCTGCACAACTCTGGCCAAAACTGCAAATTCATCCCCCCCCAACCGGGCGAGAACATCGTCCTTGCGTAGGGTTTCCTGGAGCCGCTGGGAAACGGCTACGAGGACTTCATCCCCTGCAATGTGCCCTAGGGAATCATTGATGATTTTGAAGCGATCGCAGTCGAGGAAAAAGACGGCAAAGGACGGGGAAACGGCGGTTTCGCTGGTGGATGTTGTGGTTGGGCAGGATGGGTAAATGCCGAGGCGCTGGGGGCTGGGGGGTTGGGGTTCTGGGCTTTGGGCGGCGGCTGGAGCAGTTGGGTCTTGGGGCGATCGGGTCTCGGTGGCGGTCGATCGGGATTCGGCGCACCCCGGCGCGGGGGGGTCGATCGTCTGGGGGGTTGGGGTTGGTTGCGATGTTGGCGGCGGTGCCTGTTGCGGTGCTTGCTGCGATACCGGCTGCGGTGCTTGGCCCGTCCAGTCTCCCCCCTGTTCAGCTTGGCGCTGGGCCTGCTGCTGCACTTGATGCAGAATTTCGATGAAGTAGTTGCGGTTGGGTAAGCCCGTTAGGGAGTCGAAGTGGGCTAGCTCACTCAAGCGCCGATTGGCCGCTTCTAGCTGCTGGGTTCGCTCCTGGACCCGCTGTTCTAGCACCGCATTTAAGGCTTGAATTTCCTTGCGGGCGTTCTGTAAGCTGAGGTGGGTGCGAATCCGCACTAACACTTCTTCCGCCTCAAAGGGCTTGGTAATATAGTCCACCCCGCCCGCCTCAAAGGCTTGGACCTTATCGAGCGCTTCGCCAAGGGCACTGAGGAAGACGATCGGAATGCCTTCCGTTCTGGGATCGGCTTTGAGCAACCGACACAGCTCATAGCCATCCATTTCTGGCATTCGCACATCCAGCAGAATCAAATCTGGGATGAGGGTTTCTAGGGCAAGCTGGGCCATTTTGCTATTAATGGCCTTCCGGACCCGATAGCCATGGTTACTGAGCAGAGCCGCCAACAATCGCAGGTTAGCGGGGGTATCATCCACAATCAAAATATCAGCAATATGCTGCTGCTCGGCCCCTTCAGGCTGTTGCTGTGCCGCACTCGGTCCCGTCCCAACATTGGCCTGCTGCTGTGGAGCAGAACCATTTGGATCACTCGACAAATTCAACATCGGGGACTGGGGGAGAGGCATGGGAGTGGCTCAACAATCTGTTGTAGAGAGGCTGGAGAGTGTGCAGACAGGCACACGGGGAACTCGGTTATTCGCAAGCACCCCTATCTTGAAAACTAACCCTGAGTTCCTTAGCATCGGCAGTTCTGTGCAAGGTAACGGATCGATCGATTTCCGCCTACTGAAAGCAGCATAATACGTTTGTTGTCACTTCTGGGCTGTTCAGAGCGCACCTACTAACCTCTGAGACCACAGACTCGCTTTATTATGACGAGTTAAAGCCCAAAGTTCTACCGCAAAGCAGCGTGGTTCAGCGCAAAGATAAGACTCTAGCCCTGGTTTTTGGAGGTGGGGCGCTACGCCTAGTTTTGGGGGCTATCTACTCGGCATCTTTCAGGCTCTTCGGTGGTGCTCAGGATAGGCAGGGGCACGGCCTTCGATGGGGATTGTTCCAGGGACAGGGATTGGGTCCATCCCACTTTAGACGGGCCAGAGGCCCATCCCACCCAAAAGGTGGTTGTGGGATAGCCGGACCGGCTGTCCATAGGCGAAAGTGGGATACACCCGGATCGGATCCATCCCAACTTTAGCGATTGAACCAAGCTGGGTAGGGGCAAACCCCCCGTGGTTGCCCTGGTTTTGGACCGAAGAGGGTCGGCACGGGGGCACGACCCCTACCAAGATTCTTCCAAAGTGGGATGCACCCGAAAATTCTGACAAAACAGCCCTTGCTGGTCTAGACCAAACAAGGGCTGAGGATCGTAGCAGTTGCTGCTAGGCGTTACTTTAGCGATCGAGTTCTAAAAGCCGCTGAATGCGATCCTGGGTGGAGGGGTGCGTTGAAAACAGGTTGGCCAGCATTTGCCGTGAGGGCACTCCCATAATCAGCAAGGGAGCAAAGGCTGGATTGGCATCCAGGGGCAGTTGCTGGGAACCCAGTTCAAGGCGACGTAGGGCATTGGCCAAGGCGCGGGGGTTGCCCGTTAGGCGTGCGGCTCCGGCATCGGCTGCAAACTCGCGGGTGCGGGAAATGCCCAATTGAATAATGGTTGCGGCCAAGGGGGCCACCAATACGCCCACTAAAGCGACCAGCGGATTAGGGCCGTCGTCATCGCGGCTGCTGCCCATGAACCAAAATGCCATTTGCGCTAGCCAGGAAATTGCCCCTGCTACCGTTGCGGCTACTGCCTGGGTGAGGGTGTCCCGGTTGTAGATATGGCTCAGTTCGTGGGCGATGACTGCTTCAAGTTCCTCCGGCGGCAACATCTGCATAATGCCCTGGGTTACGGCGACGGCGGCATGTTCCGGGTCGCGACCCGTGGCGAAGGCATTGGCCGCAGGGCTGGGGATGATGTAGACCTGGGGCATGGGCATTTGGGCGCGATCGGTGAGTTTAGCGACCATTGCGTAGAGTTGTGGTGCATCCTGGGCACTCACGGGCTGGGCTTGGTAGGCCGCGAGGGCAATTTTGTCGGAGTAGAACCAGGATCCGAGGTTCATGATCGCCGCAAAGGCCACGCCCATTAATGCGCCCCCGGATCCGCCTAGGCTGTAGCTGAGGCTGACCAATAAACCGCTGAGTAACCCTAGCAGGGCAACAGTTTTGAACTGATTCATCATCCTAACAAGGTCTCCTTGCTCGAAATAGTGGGGAAGATCTCGAAGGGTTGGCTTGAGGCCTTCCGGAAGAGGTCTTCCTGAAACTTCATCTATTGTAGTGAGCTACGCCCTGGCGTGGCTTTTCCGGTTGGGGTACGGTCCTTGGAGTAGGTACGGCAGAATTGACAGAGGGTCAAACCTTGACATCGCACCGGTTTTTTGTGATATAACTCAGCAAGTTGGCGTGGATCGCTAGACCTGAACTCTAGGTCTACCTTCGTAATTTGCTCTAATGCCATGGAACCGCGAATCTTGGCTGAAATTCAGGCTAAGCAATGCGAGGGACAGTGGCCGGTACGATGGGAGATGGGGCAGCTAGTAAACCGCGCCTTTGCGGTGTGGGAAATCCACCTTCCCCCTCGATCGTGTTGGATGGCTTCTGACCTTGGCCTGCGATCGGTTTTGCTCGATCGCTTCCTAAAACTATAGATATTGCATCGCGCTGCTCTACAACCCAGAGGCTGCGCTGCATTCCTCTCCAGCCCTTTCTGCCATTGATCTATGTCTACGTCTCATCAAGTGCTGCACTACATTATCGATGCTGCCCCTGAGCAGCAACAGTTTGTGCTCCGGATTTGGGAACCAGCTCCCAGAGGCCGCAAGCCCTACCTGTACCAGTTGAATTACAAATTAGCCTCAGAAGAAGCAGCCCGCCAAGTCCTCAATCAGCACTTGATGTTGATGGGCGGACAGCCTTTTCACGATAGCCAACCTCTACCGCCCCAAGGTGAGGTGGAAGTCTACTCAGAACCCACCATCACCTTGAGCCTATAGTAAGGGGTCGCAACTATGGGATGCGCCTAGACGATATCTTTGCGTTTTAGCCCCCAAACGGTGAAACCGAGGTAAATGGCAAGGTGTAGCCCCAACATTAGCCAGCAAAAGCCGAGATTTTCCCAGCTTGCGTCATACATTGGGGATGTCTCGAAAACAGTTGCCATCTCGGTACCGTCGGGTAAGGTGATGGGTTCGGGCACCATGGCGTTGAGGTTAACAATGGCGGCATAGGCATTGGTAGCCCAGCGGCTCATGGTTAAGGCAGACAGCGCATCCCCTGCCCCTTCCAACTTAAAGAGCACGCCTGAAAGAATGATTTGAAATAGCATGATGGGGGGCAAGATGCTGTTGGCTTGGTCTTCATTTTCCACCCAACTTGAAATTAGTAAGGCCAAGCTAATGTTGGTCATTAAGGTCAAAAAGGTGGTGATGGCTAGGCCGACGGGCCAACTGATTAGATCTGGCTCTGGTGGCTGAAATGCGATTAAGGCTGTGAGGGTAATCAGCAGGGTTTGGAGCAGGACGATCGCCCCATGGACTACAAATTTAGAGCCAAGGTAAGGCAGAATTCCCAGGTTAACGAGACGCTCACGGCGATAAATGCTGATTTCTTTGACAATGGCCTGAGCTGCACTGGATAGCCCAACCCAAATGCCTAAACAGGTAAAGATAAAAACAACGCGCAGGGCCAAGGGAGCTTGGCTGGCGATGAGTTCTTCTAAGGGAGCAAAGGGTTTATCCTCGCCAAGGGCGATTGTCAAAATCAGTAGGGTGAGGGGGGCAGTGAGGAGAGAGAGGGCCAAGCTAAACCGATCGCGGCCCATGAGGGTTGCGTAGCGCTGGGCTAAGTAGCCCCACTGTTGGATGGGGGAGGTTGGGATGGGGGCCGGAGGCGCACTGCGGGATGGGGTAGATTGCCCTTCATTGCATTGCCCTAGCTGCTGCTGTACGTATTTTTGGTGTTGGGGAGAGGACTGAAAGCGCTGTGCCCACTGTTGAACGGTTTGCTCGACGGGAATGGTGATGCCACTCTCCTGCCGCTCTTGATCGAGTTTGATATAAATATCAGAAAAGTCTTGGGCTGGTCCCATCTCAAAGAAGGTCATAACCTCCTCCGGTGGGCCGTAATAACAGAGATAGCCCCCTCGTCCCATGAAGGCAAGGCGATCGCAGGTTTTAATATTATTGGTGGCGTGGGTGACTAAAATGACTGTTCGCCCTTCATCGGCCAGTCTTCGCAGCAAGGACATCATTTGCTTGTCTAAGCCCGGATCCAAACCAGAGGTAGGTTCATCTAAAAAGAACAGCTTGGGGTCTGCCAATAATTCAACCGCAATACTGACGCGCTTGCGTTGTCCACCACTCAAATCCCGCACAAAATTATCCTTTACATGGGTGAGTTGCACCCGCGCTAGGGTTTGGGCAATTACCTCCTTAACATCTGCATCAGGGGGCAAACGCAGTTGGCAGGCAAATTTCAGAACCTCTTCAACCCGTAGATGGTAGTGAACGATGTCATCCTGGGGAACATAGCCGATTTGGGTGCGATAAAGCTGGAAATTTTGCCGCAAATTCACGCCGTTCAAATAGACTCCCGCTTGGGGCGCATTGGGCACAGGCTCTAGGGGTTCAATCCCAAGTAGCGATTTCATCAGGGTGGACTTTCCAGCCCCACTCCCCCCAACTAAGGCAACGAGTTGACCCGGTTCGATCGGTAGGGAAACATAATTTAAAATCTGTCGAGACTTGCCCTTTACGGTCACTTTGCGGACAATCATGTGGGCATCTAAACGGATTGAGCTACCCTGATCCCGCAGTTCTAACTTTGAGCCATGCAAAAGAATTTTAAAGGGGCCAATACTAATAATGGCTCCATCCTGTAACTCTACGGGTTGCCAAATCCGTTGGTTATTGATAAAAGTACCGTTGGCACTATTATCACGAATTTGATAACGATCGCTGTTATGAATTCGGGTGATGTAGGCATGTTCGCGGGAGACGGTAGGGGCATTGAGGGTGAAAGTGAAGTAGCTTTGACCGGGCGATCGGCCTAGGATAACTTTGTCGGCAGGCTTGAGTTGGGATAGATCTAGCGATCTGTATCCTGTCGGCGCTAAGGGGCGATCCTGGCTGGGATCATGATAAGTGAGGCGAATTTGATTGGCAGGATTCTGCCCGATTTCGAGAACGGTTCCATGCTTTAATAAATATCCCTCATGTCCATCAATTCTCTGGTGATCTAAAAATAAACCGTTACTGCTGGGTTGCTGACCATTACCATCTAGAATTCGATAACCTTCATGTACTTCTACGAACCGAGCATGTTCGCGGGATAAAACCTGCCATCCTTCTTCTGGGGTCTTTAAATCAGCCCAGGAACTGTTGCGCCCCAGGCAGTGGTGACTTGCGGTCAGCGGAAAGCTAAGGGTACTGGTTCCGTTATCTAGCTCAATAAAGGGCCGTGCGGCAACAACAGTTGTTTCTTGCGATTTCATCATGGGGGAAATAATTTTGGATACAGTTATATTATCTTGGAACCCCTCAAATCTCCATGTTCCAAGTTGCTAAGCACTGGCTTCTGTTCTTGCCAGTATTGCTATAGAGGGACTTCAATTCCCCCTGGAACTGTTGGTAATGGTGTAGGAATGGGAGTAGGGGGAGGTGTTGTAGGGTAACTATTCAGGGGTCTACGAAGTTAGTAGGGTTTCAGCCCTTCGATCGGAGTCCGAAGCAGCTCAAACCATACCAATCCAGGATTTTCAGAGCCTGAAACCCGCATTCTTCCGTGACCCCCTGAATGGTTACGTTGTAGGTACAGGAGTTTGTGGGGGAAGGGGTGGGGAGGTGCGTGGGGGTAAAGTCCTTAGGGAAGACGGCAGGGGTGTGGGGGTAAAGATAGGGGTAGGTGCGGCTGTCGGGGTAGTTGAAGGGGGCGTAGGAAGAGGTTGCCCATCACCGCTAGAGTCTGTGGGTGAAGGACTGGGGGTTGGCGATGGAAGAATTGGGGTGGCAGTCACCGAGGGATCAGGAGAGGCGATATCCGGCACCGGATCTGTGGGTGCCCCTTCTTCTAGATCTTCGACCCGAAGTTGTTGCAAGCCCCACAAGCCTAGCAGTCCTACACCCAGTAAAATGGGCAATAACAGCTTCCATGACCGACGAACGGGAGAACCCTGACCCGGTTGAACTGTATTTGAACCGGACTGAGCCTGTACAGAGATCAGAGTAGTTAGTGCTGGCTCACTGTTCTGCCCTGAGTTTGGCTCAACTAGGGTCGCTAGCCCCTGTGCCTCTCCGGGTGCTTTGGCAAGAGCTTCCAAAACGTCATGGGTTGAAGAATAGCGGTCTTCTATGTTGAAAGCCAGCATTTTTGTCAAGATTGCTGCAAAATGTGGGGAGATAGGCTGGGGCAAGGACTGTGGCCAACTTCTGTCGTCTTGAGGAGGATAGCCCGTCAACAGTTCAATGGTGGTCATTGCCAAGGCATAGAGGTCACTGCTTTCAGAACAAACTCCTGTACGCATCTGTTCGGGTGGGCAGTAACTTGGTTTACCCACGATCGACAACTGCTGGGCAGATCCAGTACTACTCACTAGGCTACTTTCCAGTTGCTTGCCAATCCCAAAGTCGATTAAATAGATCGTGCCAGACTCTTCCTGGCGCATAATATTTTCTGGGGAAATATCGCGATGGATGGTTTTGCGGTGGCGGTGAATATAATCTAAAACTCCAAGGACACTTTGGAGGAAATCTAAGGCTTCAGCCTCGGAGAGCAAGCCGTTTTCCCGCAGGAGTTCACGATAGTTTTTCCCCTTGATGTAGTCTTGAACTAAGAATAAACGCCCATTTTCCTCAAAATAGCCGTGGAACTTTGGAATCTGAGGATGATGGAGATCATTCAGGATGCGGGCTTCTCGCTCGAACAAATCCTGGGCTTTCAGCAAAGCATCTGTTTTTGGCCCTCGCATCTGTGGTGCAAATTCCTTGAGGGTCATGGGAGCTTCAAACTTATGGATATCACCTACTAGATAGGTTCTACCAATGCCTCCTTGGCCTATGACTTTACGAATGGAGTAGCGACCCCCGACTA
>JBMTWK010000050.1:0-11349 GCA_049452395.1 Prochlorothrix sp.
CCCACTTTAGCGATTTAACCGAACTGGTAGGGGCAAACCCCCCGTGGTTGCCCTGCCCAAAAACTTTGATTGGGGCCGAAGAGGGTCGGCACGGGGGCACGACCCCTACCAAGATTCTTCCAAAGTGGGATGCACCCTATCGAAAGTCCCCTGGGATCGCCGATTTTCGCTTCTGGGATCGCCGATTTGTAATCGGCTCTTAGCGCCCCTAGGTTCACCGCTTTGCACTTCTGGGATCGCCGATTTTCGCTTCTGGGATCGCCGATTTGCAATCGGCTGTCTTAGTCCCTCTCCCCCTGGGAGTGAAAATTTTTGCTTCTGGGATCAGCGATTTGTAATCGGCTGCTTTAAGTCCATATCCCGCAGATTACCGACATAAAACTGGGGATTCATCAAAATTTTGCCAATGAACCGGGGTGTATCCCACTTGGGTAACAGATCGGATCGGGGCAAACCCCCCGTGGTTGCCCTGCCCAAAAACTTTGATTGGGGCCGAAGAGGGTCGGCACGGGGGCACGACCCCTACCAGTGGTTTAAGGGTTGGTTAACTTAGGACATTACGCACATTAGGGCCAAAATCACCTGTTGTACCGCTAAATAGAGTAATTGCAGTTCCTCTGCGTCCAGAGGGAAGATCTGTCGCCACTGGAGGGAGAGAACCGCCAACACCCGATCGCGGTAGACCAACGGAAAAACCACATGGGCCGTAATCTCTTCCGTTTGGTAATGTTCCACTTGGGAGAGTTCGCTGTGGCGGGCGATATCAAAGCAACCTTGGGGAATTCGGGTTTGGAGCGCTTCTTTGAGCAGGCTATCCGCCGCTAACCACGTTAAACTTTCTGCTTCCACGCCATAGCAGCCCGGTGCCCCGGTCAGTTCCCGGTTGTCCGTAAGCTGAAAAATACAGGTATCGGCTTGGGCATACTCCCCCAACAACTGGGCCATGGGCGTGAGGCAATCGCCCATATTGTTCGCCGTTTTCGCAATTTCAAAAATACTTTGGATAAACCGAGCCTGAACCTCAGCCCGCTGCACTTCATCGAGGCGGTGCAGTTGGGTTTTATAGGAGTCGAGCGCCCGATCGACCAAGACCGTTAGCTCATCGGGATCCCAGGGCTTGGTGATGTAGCGGTAGACCTGGCCGGAGTTGATGGCATCGACCAAATCCTCAACATCGGTAAACCCGGTGAGGATTATCCGCACGGTATTGGGAAACTGGGGCACGGTTTTACTCAAAAACTCCGTCCCCTTCATCTCTGGCATCCGTTGGTCCGAGATGATAATAGCGACCTCTCCCTTGTTAGCCAGAATTTCTAGGGCTTCTGCGCCACTTTCAGCCCGATAGACATCAAAATAGCGGCGGAAGGTGCGATAGAGCAGGTCCAGATTATCCGGTTCATCATCCACCACTAGCATTTTAAATTTGGAAGGCCGTCGCAGATTTTGCAGTTGCTCTAGCAATCCATTGAGGTCGGAGGTTGGTTGCATCGTGTCTACACCACGGACGTTACTCGCTTTATAGCTTACCTAAACCAGGTTTACATTGGCTGACGGGGGAGATCCGTATAATTCCCAGCGCGCCCCTGTGCCCGGTTGCCTTAGGAGACTTGGCGCTCTAGGGAGGAGGCCGATCGCAGGGCGACGCGGGGTAGGCGGTGCTTAAAGCCGCAGAGAATTTCCCAGGGAATGGTCCCGATCGCCGTGGCCCAGTCTTCTGCGCCGATCGTCATCTGCCCCGATCGGCCCAATAGGGTCACAACATCCCCCGGTTCCACCAGATCAACCCCCGACACATCCAGCATGAGCTGGTCCATAGTCACGGAGCCAATTTGGGGGACGGACTGACCCCGCACCAGCGCCCGCATTTGGTTGGACAGCAGCCGGGGCACGCCGTCGGCATAGCCGATCGCCACCGTTGCCACCCGCGTTTTTTGCTGGGCGATAAAGCGATGGCCATAGCTCACCCCCATGCCCGCCTCGATCGTCTTGACCTGGGTGACGCGGGCTTTGACTTGGAGGGCGGGGCGCAAGTCGAGGGGGGTAAAGGCGAGGTCTTGGAGATGGGGGGCGGGGTAGAGGCCATAGAGCAGGAGGCCGACCCGGACCATATCGTAATGGAGGCCGGGATCGATGAGGGTGGCGGCGGAGTTGGAGAGGTGGAGGCGGCTGGGGCAAATGCCGAGGTTCCGCAGTTCGGTCAGGGCTTGATCAAAGCGGCGTTTCTGCTCCCAGAGCATGGTTTGGTTGAGGTCGTCGGCGGTGGCGAAGTGGGAGTAGACGCTGGCGATTTTGAGGTGGGGCAGGCGTTGGACCCACTGGACAAATTCCACGGCTTCGGTCCAGGGGGCACCGAGGCGGGCCATGCCGGTGTCGAGTTTGAGGTGGACGGAGAGGGCGCGATCGCTGTTTTCGAGGGTTTCCGAAAAGATGAGGGCTTGTTTGGGGGTGCAGAGGGTGGGCTGGATCTGCCATTGGGCGATCGCCTGGATTTCTGTGGGGGTGTGGACTGCGCCCAGGAGCAAAATCGGGGCGTTGATCCCTGCCCGCCGCAGTTCGATCCCCTCGACGACGGTGGCGACCCCTAGCCAGGTGGCTCCGGCTTGGAGTGCGGTTTGGGCCACGCCGATCGCCCCGTGGCCGTAGGCATCGGCCTTAACCACGGCAAGCAGGTCGGTTCCTGGGGCTAAAATCCCTCGAATTTGACCCACATTATGGGCGAGGGCATCTAAATCGACTTCAACCCAGGCCCGCTGTCGGGGCAGGAAGTCCCAGCGCTGTTCTGTGTGCAGTTCAAGGCGGTGTTCGCGGGGTTCTGGGGAAAATTTGGGGGAAGGGGCGGGAGGCTCCGGGGAGGTTTGGCCCTGGGGGGAGGGGCTGCTAGGGGGGGCCGTTGGGCGATCGAGGGGGTTGGCGGGGCGATCGGCGGCAGATGTTGAAAACCCGTCGGGTTGTTGATCCTGTTGGTCCAAGTGATCCGGTTGATCAAAAGGGGAATTGGGACTTTGCATAGTTTTCCTCAAACACCAGACGAGCCTTGGGCTTGGGGCCAGTTGAGGGACACTGAAGTTAGGGATTTTGACCGGCCTCCCCCTAGAGCTGCTCCAAGTTAGCCTGAAGTGTAAGCCTTGATCTTCAACTTGGCAATTCTTTACATTCAATTGCACAAAAATCTGCTACTTAGGCTGAGGCTGTAAATGGTTTGGCCTGAGTTCCCTTAGAGTGCGAAAGATTAGAGGGCTGAAGGGGGCCGATCGCAAATTGGATCCCAGAGCCGATTACAAATCGGCGATCCTAGGGCCGAGCGCAAATTGGGGATCCCAGAGCCAATTACAAATCGGCGATCCCAGGGAGAGGGCCGATCGCAAATTGGGGATCCCAGAGCCGATTACAAATCGGCGATCCTAGGGCCGATTACAAATCGGCGATCCCAGGGGGGTGGGGGTTGGTTATAGGCCCAGCCATTGGAAATAGAGGGTCCAAAGCTGGGGGCCAAGGAGGGCGCTGAGGGCACCGCCGAGGGCGAGGTAGGGGCCAAAGGGGAATTTTTGCTGGCGGGAAAGGCGACCTAGAAGCTGGGCGATCGCGACGGCTACGGTTCCGGTGAGCGCTGCCAAGAAAATTGCCAAAATGAGATTGAGCCAGCCCAACCATGCCCCTAGGAGGGCTGCTAAATGGGGATCGCCGCTGCCGAGGGCTTCCTTTCCTAACCACAGGCTCACGCCTTTACCGGGCAGTTCCAGCAACCAAATGCCCACCACAGCCCCGACGCAACCGACCATAAACCCCTGAATTGCGCCGCTAAGGGTGCCTAGGTAGAGCCAACCGAGGCAGGTCTGGAAGATAAGGCCCAAAATCAAGCCCGATCGGGTTAAGCTGCCCGGTAGCGTCATTGTGTCCCAATCAATTAAGGCGAGGGCCAGCAGCCAGCTTACTAAGACCCAATAGCCGAGGGTGTAGCTCGAAAACTGGTAGGTGGCAAAGACGAGCCAGAACAGGAGGGCGGTGGCGGTTTCTACGAGGGGATAGCGGGGGGCGATCGGGGTGTGGCAGTGGCGACAGCGACCCCGGAGCCAGAGCCAGCCGACGATCGGCACGTTTTCTGTGGGGCCGAGGCGATGGTTGCACTGGGGGCAGTGGGACGGGGGAAAGAGGAGGGATTTGCCCGCCGGGATGCGATAGACCACGACGTTGAGAAAGCTGCCAATACAGGCTCCAATCAGGAACACTACTGCGCTTGTGGTCCAAAAGACGATCGTGATCTCCGCCATTCAACACCTTGCTTGAGTTTTGATCAGAAAACCCCCTGGGGCGTGGAGACCCTGCCCTTACCGGACGGGGACTGTAGGGGTCAGGTTTTCTGACCCTGCATGGGATGCGGAGACCCCATGGGGCGTGGAGACCCTGCCCCTAGCGGATTGTAGGGGTCAGGTTTTCTGGGAGCATCCCACTTTAGAAGAATCTCGGTAGGGGTCGTGCCCCCGTGGCTCCCCTCTTCGAGCAAAACCGGGGCAACCACAGGGGGATTGCCCCGACCCAATCGGTTCATTTACCCAAGTGGGATATACCCGGTTTTCTGACCCTGTTTTTCTGACCCTGTTTTTCTGACCCTGTTTTCCAGAATCTAGTACAGTTCAGACTGGATTTGCTCAAAGGGGATTAGGCACTCCTGGGGTAGGAGGATTGGACGCTTGCCAAAGATGAGCTTGCCCCGGTAGTTGTAGCGATTGATCGCAATGCCGAGGGGGCGATCGACCACATCGGGGTGGACCTCATAGAACTGGCGATAGAGATGACGCGCGGCCCGCAGCAGACTGGGATCCATCAAGTAGGGCGGCAAGCTCCCTTGGGCGGGGGCGGCACCGTAGGGGTCAACGCCCTGGGGCTGAACCCCTGCGGGGTAGGGAGATGGGGTGGAATAGGATTGGGCCGGGGTCACAGGGTGGGGAGCCGTGACGGGCCGCTGAAAGGTGGGATTGGGATATTGCTGTGGAAATTGGGGAACCGGCTGTTGCGCTGCCATGTCCGATCGTCCAAAGCCTTGGGTGGGGGTACCTACCGCCTGTCCGTTGTGTCCGTTTGATTGTTGTGTATAAACCACGTCGCCTTGCCCTGCCTACAGTCCATGGATATCCGATCGGAAAATTTTGCCCACTAGTGTATCTGACCTTGGCCTGATTGGCTATAGCAGAAAACCGTCTGTATCTGGGGCTTACAGGGAAAAATCATCGGATCCGTAGCGAAAGATCGCGACGGCATTCAAAAAGCGCTCTTGGATCCGCAACCGCTGCCGAAGATCGCCGCTGCCGAGGGTCAGGGCCGTAATCCCTTCCCAGAGAAAAACCCAGCCCCCCACCGAGAACCCCTGGGCTAGGATCTCCATTACCATTCTGGGGGTTTCCCGTGGCTCTAGGCGAATGGAAATCGCCATAATCAACAGACCCAGGGCAATAAAGCCGATCGCCCGCCGTTGAATCCAGCCCAATTCCTGGCGCAGAATGCGGCTAGTAAACCCGTAGTGGCTTTTGAGACCCCGTTGAATGGCCTGTTCTTCGGGGAGGTTGCGGTACTCCTTTAAGACGCAGAAGCGCAGGGTTAGGGGGTAGCGCAGGGGGATATCGGAGGCGCAGGTGGACAGGAACGATCGCAGCTCTGGATTGAGATCCCGCCGCCGAAAGGGGGAGTAGTCCCAGGCATTAAAGAGATCGCTGTAGTGGTTGAGGGCTACATCAATAATAAATGCGCCGCTGACGGGATCCCGATCGTAGACCTCCTGAAGCTGCTCTTGGGTGCGATCGCGGCTGAACCGCGCTGGGCCGGAGGAGGGGGAAAGCTGGCTCTCCAGGGGGCTGTTTTGGTGCTCGTCGATCGGGTCGTTGAGGGGGGGTGGTAGGGTGGTCTGGGCGGTGGGTAAGGTCGATTTCAGCGTGGCCTTCAGGGTGTACCACAACCCCAATGCGGTCTTCTCTGTCTCCATTGCTCTGGCTCCAGGGTGTTGCTCTCGTGCGTACCTTAAACCAGGGTATCAGGGGGGGACGAGTTCAGGTCTGAAGTTTGTGGGGGGGAGGGCGAGGAGGAGGAGGAGGCTGAGGCGGCGGCGGTTGCGGAGGGGGCTAGGGTGGGGAGGCCGGGGGGGATGGATCCCAACAGCAGGTAGTCTTCGACTTGGGCAACGGTGAGGGGCGGGTTAAAGAGGTAGCCTTGGGCATAGTCGCAGCCTAGGGCATAGAGATCGGTTAGCTGCTCTGGGGTTTCGACCCCTTCGGCGATGGTTTGGAGGTTTAGGTGTTGGGCGAGGGTGATGATGGTGGAAACGATGTCGCGGTTGGTGGTGTGGGTGAGCATGGGGGCGACAAAGGATTTGTCGATTTTGAGGTTGGTGAGGG
Source organism: Prochlorothrix sp. (assembly GCA_049452395.1). Classification (GTDB taxonomy): domain Bacteria; phylum Cyanobacteriota; class Cyanobacteriia; order Prochlorotrichales; family Prochlorotrichaceae; genus Prochlorothrix. The sequence continues at coordinate 6,384 of JBMTWK010000050.1, forward strand.
GTAGGCGGTGCAGATAGCTGAGGCAGGAGTAGCCGGTGCCAAAGTCGTCGATGCTCACGCCAATGTGACGATCGTGGAGACCCTGGAGCAGGGCGATCGTTTCTTCCATGTTGTTGACTAAGAGGCTTTCCGTTAGCTCTAGCACCAAGTTCTGCCCTGCTACTTGGGTTTCCTCCAGAAGTGCATCTAACTGATCGAGGAAGGTTGAGTCCTGAAGCTGTAGGGCCGAGAGATTGACGCTGATGGTGAGGGATTGGCAGTTAGGATAGCGATCGTGCCAGATTTTAATTTGCTCACAGACCGATCGCAGCACCCACTGCCCTAGGGGGATAATCAGGCCGGTTTCTTCGGCGATCGCAATAAACCGATCGGGGGGAATCATGCCCTGGGTTGGATGTTGCCAGCGCACCAGTGCTTCAAAGCCCTTGAGGTTGCCGCGTTTGAGGGAGACGATCGGCTGGTAGTACACCAAAAGCTCATTGCGGGCCAGGGCTGTCCGCAAATTATTTTCCAATTCCAAGCGCTGACAGGCTTCCTGGTGCATGGCCCGGTTAAAGACCTCCACACAGGCCCGCCCCCGTGCTTTGGCCCGATAGAGGGCAATATCCGCATCCCGCAGCAGTTCCGTTGCCTGTTGATAGGCCCGATCGGCCACCACCACCCCAATACTGACGCTGATGACAACCTCCTGGTGAGCGAGGGTAAAGGGAAGGGCAAAAACATCAAAGATTGCCTCGACTTGCTGGAGAACTACGCTGAAATCTGGGATTTCATCAACCAAAACAATAAATTCATCGCCCCCTAAACGGGCGGCCAAGTCCGATCGGCGCAGAATGCGCTTGAGCCGATGCCCAATCTCCATCAGTAGCTCATCCCCTGCCAGGTGCCCTAGGCTGTCGTTGACAATCTTAAAGCGGTCTAAATCCAGAAAAAGGATGGCAAATTGATAGTCTTGCTGGCTTTTGATGCGGCGGAGGGCACTGTAGAGCCGTTCTAGGAGTAAGTTGCGGTTGGGTAGCCCCGTAAGGCTATCGTGGAAGGCATCATGCTCTAACTGCCGCTGCATTCGTACCGTAGCCGTGACATTGCGGGAGGTGCTTTGTAACTGCATGACCTGCCCCGCTTCATCCAAAATGGGGCGCGTGAGGGTCTCGACCCAGAGATAATCGCCGCTAGAGCGCTGCACTCGGTAGGTAAAGGCTCCGGCAACGCCATGGTTGAGGGCTTCTTGGAGATAGTCTTGGAAGGGATCCCGATCGCGGGGGTGAACCCATTCGATCGGGTGGTGCTTCAGGAACTGGGTGGGACTGTAGCCCAATAGGGGGCGCACAGAGGGGCTAACGTAGAGATATAAGCCCTCCTGGTCATGGAGACAGATGAGATCCTGGGTATTTTCGGCGAGAAGGCGAAATAGGGTCTCTCGGTGCTCTAGGGAGGCTTTGGTGGTGTTGAGTTCCCGGTTGCGATCGGCGAGGGCTTGGTTGGACTGTTGCAGGGCTGCAAAGGACTGCTGGAGCTGATGGGCCATGTCATTAAAGGATTGCCCCAGGGTCCGCAACTCCTGGAACAGGCTGAGGGGAACCCGTTGGTTCAAGTCCCCCTGGGCCAGTGCCCGCGCCGCCCCGGTGAGCCGCTGGAGAGATCGCAACACGCCCCGACTGGCCACCAATCCCCCCAGCAAGCTGACCCCCACCGCCAAGCCACAGAGCAGCAAGGTTGTACGGGCACTGGCTTCGACTTCGCCCATAAAGGCCCGCTCCGGCACCTCAATCACAATCAACCAGTCCAAACCATAGGTGTCGGCAAAGGGCATAACTTGAACAAAATGGCGTTCTCCCTGCCGACGGAAGGACAGTTGGACGGTTTCCGTCAAATTTTGGTAGTTCCAGTCCTGTTTTTCGATCAATTGGTGAATGGCTTGGCCGAGGGCGTTGTCTACTTCGGCGAGGGGGAGGGGTTGGGGCTGGTTATCCCGGAGTTTGTAGGGCTGGATTGGGGCGGAAGTGGCGACGATTTGCCCCGATCGATCGAGAATCCAAGCCTGCCCCTGGCGATCGGCGGCTAAGGTCTGCAAAAAGTCACTAATTTGCGACAGGAAAAAGTTATTTCCTAGCACTCCCTTGAGATTGCCCTGCTGATCATAAATCGGCATCACCGCAGGTAGCGCCAAAACGGGATAAGCCTGGTAAACAAAGATGTCGCCCCAACTGGGGCGGGTGCTTGTGGTGGCGTTGCGGTACCAGGGGCGCTGGCGGGGGTCAAAGTTGGGGGTAGCTTTGAGGGGAGCGGTTTGGCTGGGCTGGGGCGCAGGGCGGGTTGTTCCCGGCAGGACCGAGGCAGCGGGCCAAGTGGTGGCGTAGAAGTTTAGGGTGCCTCCGGTGTGGGTTCCGGCTTCCATGCGGATGGGCTGTTGGCAACTGGAGGGTGACCCGGTGCTGGCTGGGGTGCCATCGGGGTTTGTTGCTGGGTTAACGGCTGGGTTAGCGGGGTCTGGGGTGGCTGGGCGGGGGGGTGGATTGCCCTGCATTCGATCGAGGCAAGCCGCTCCAATGAATTCGCCCTCGATCGTGCCATAGAAAATGGAGTCCACCTGGGGAAAGTGGATTAATTCCTGGGCAAATTGGCTATAAAAGCGATCGCGCCCGTCCGGAGCCGAAAAATCTAAGGTTCCCAGGGCGATCGCATCCCCATTAATCCGATTAATCGTCTGGGGCGCTGCAAAAAATAAATCCAGGCGACGGGCAATATGTTGCCCCGTTTCCAAGCGCCACTGTTCCGCCACTGCATTGACTGCCCGCTGGCTATGGCGAAGGGAAAGCCCCCCAGTAATGCCAACGGCCAGCACTGTTTGGAGGGCTAAGGGTAAGATAAGCGCTGTCCGCAGTGATGGAAACTGAGAACAGCGACTATACTGGCGAAATTGGCGAATTTTATGCCAAATAGTGACCATACAGTCAAACCTAGACCGGCAAACCTAGACCGGTAAAAACAGACCAGTCCCTCTCTGGGGGGCGAGAAAGGACGGGTCAGTGGGTTGATTCCACCAGGGGGATGAGTCGGGTTAGGGCTAAGGGGTGAGGGAGGGGGTCAGGGTTAACCCACAGCGGCCCTTAGGCATCTCCGCCCGCAAGGGGGCGACTGGCAGAGGGCTTCCGGTTAATGACCTCATCAATTAGCCCATACTTTTGGGCTTCCGTCGCAGACATAAAGAAGTCCCGATCGGTATCTTCCTCGATGCGACTGAAGGGCTGGTTGGTGTTGGCTGCCAGGATTTCATTGAGCCGGTTCTTGGTGTAGAGGATTTCCTTGGCCTGGATTTCAATGTCCGTTGCTTGGCCTTGGGCACCGCCGATCGGCTGGTGAATCATAATGCGGGAGTGGGGCAAGCTGCTGCGCTTTCCGGGAGCACCCGCCGCCAGTAAAAAAGCCCCCATACTGGCCGCAAGACCCACACAAACCGTGGCCACATCGGGACCAATGTGGTTCATGGTGTCAAAAATCCCCAGTCCCGCACTCACCGAGCCACCGGGAGAGTTGATATAGAGGTAAATATCCTTTTCTGGATCGTCGGCTTCTAAGAACAGCATTTGCGCCACAATCAGATTGGCCACATCAGAGTCCACGGGTTGACCCAGGAAAATAATCCGCTCCCGCAAGAGTCGAGAATAGATATCAAAGGCGCGTTCTCCGCGACCGGACTCTTCAACAACAATAGGAATCATAGGGGTACGTGCTCTCAGGCTTTGGGTAACGGTGGATACAGTTCCTATTTACCATCTTAATGGCTCTAGTCCTGCAACGGGCTTAAAAAACCACCACCGATCGAATGCTCTCGCCCCGGTGCATGAGGTCAAAGCCTTCATTAATCCGCTCCAGGGGCAAGGTGTGGGTAATCAGATCATCGATATTAATTTTGCCATTCATATACCAATCGACAATTTTCGGCACATCGGTGCGACCCTTGGCCCCCCCAAAGGCAGTGCCCCGCCATACCCGCCCCGTCACCAACTGAAACGGACGGGTCCGAATTTCTTCCCCGGCCCCCGCCACGCCAATAATGACACTTTCGCCCCAGCCCTTATGGCAAGACTCTAGGGCTTGGCGCATGACCTCCACATTGCCAATGCACTCAAAGGTATAGTCCGCCCCGCCCCCGGTCAGGTCCAGCAGCGCGGTGACGAGATCTCCATCTACGTCCTTGGGGTTGACAAAATGGGTCATGCCAAATTTCTCGGCGAGGGGCCGCTTGCGATCGTTCAAGTCCACCCCCACAATCATATCGGCCCCCACTAAACGCGCCCCTTGGATGACATTAAGGCCAATGCCGCCTAAACCAAAGACAATGACCTTGGATCCTGGCTCTACCTTGGCGGTGTTAATAACTGCGCCAATTCCCGTGGTGACCCCACAGCCGATGTAGCAGACCTTATCAAAGGGGGCATCGGGGCGGATTTTGGCGAGGGCAATTTCCGGCACAACGGTGTAATTGGCGAAGGTGGAGGTGCCCATGTAGTGGTGCAGTTTATGGCCCTGGAAGGAGAAGCGGCTAGAGCCGTCGGGCATTACGCCTTGGCCCTGGGTGATGCGGATGGCTTGGCAGAGGTTGGTTTTGCCACTGAGGCAGAAGTTACAGCAGCGGCACTCCGGCACATAGAGCGGGATAACGTGATCCCCTGGCTGTAGGCTTTTGACCTCTGGCCCCACTTCTACGACTACCCCGGCCCCTTCATGGCCCAGAATGGCGGGAAACAGTCCTTCGGGGTCTTTACCGGAGAGGGTGTAGTCATCGGTGTGGCACAGGCCAGTGGCTTTAATTTCCACCAGGACTTCTCCGGCTCTTGGCCCCTCCAGTTGGACGGTCTCAATGCTGAGGGGCTGACTGGGGGCGTGGGCAACGGCGGCGCGAATATCCATGGGGTTTGGGGGTAAACGTTAGCGGTAAGGGTTAGTTTGTACTTTGCCAGAT